>NZ_JABERS010000017.1:0-90123 GCF_013168745.1 Aeromonas sp. TW 6
GCTGGATCTTGGCTTTTTGTTTCTTCCAGTTGCTGCTGAACTTTACCTTTTTGCTCAACTGGCGTTGGAGCCTTGCCAGCTTGGTCTGATTGGTTTTGAAGCTGTTGACGGGCTCAAACACCGTGCCATCTGACAGGGTTGCGAGCTTGGCGATCCCCGCATCTAGCCCGACCATTGAGCCGGAGGGGTGAATTGGCTCAAGCGTCTCCTGCTCGACCTGAAAGGAGATATACCAGTGCCCGGCTGCTTGGCTGACGGTCGCGTTTTTAATTTTTCCTTCAACTGGCTGGGACTGGCGAAACTTGACCCACGCCAGCCCGGCAGGAAGCTTCACGCGACCTTTTTCAAGGCGGCAATACTTGTCAAAGTTGACGAAGCGGATTGAGTCGCGGTTGTCGCTTTTCTTCTTGAAAACGGGAGCCTTGGCGGCGAGTTTTTTATCAAAGCAGCGCATCCACGCGCCGTGCAAGTCTTTGAGTTTCTGCTGGAGGTTGTCGGTATATGCCTCGGTCAGAAAGGCCATTTCTGGGTCTTTCTTCCAACTGGTGAGCATCCGGTTCAGCTCAAAGGCAGAAGGCAGTTTTTCGCCAGCATCCAGAATGCGTTTGGTTTCTGCCAGCCCGTGATTCCAGACATAACGAGCACAACCGCCCAACTGGCGCAGGCGTTGCGCTTGTTGGGCGGTCGGTTCGAGTCGGAATTTGTAGGCTTTCAGAATTTGCATTTAGCGCTCAGTGTGTAGCATTATTGCCATATCTATTAAGCCCGATTGAGTGACAGAATGCAATTCACTAAAATTAATAAATCACGCCATGCGACCTACGTTTTGCACGTACATTTGGTGTTTATCACCAAGTATCGAAAGCCGATACTGGGGGATCTGCATCACGCTTCCTTCGGTCAGTGTGCGGCAGAGGTTTGCAGAGATTTTGGTGCGGAACTGAAAGAGTGTGACGGAGAGGCTGATCATGTTCACATGCTGATAGAGTACGGCCCAACAGTGCAGCTATCGGTGCTGGTGAACTCGTTAAAGGCGGTCACATCAAGGCGACTGCGTAATGAATTTCTGGACTTGAGGGGTGCTTACAGCAAACCCGTACTCTGGTCACGCTCTTACTTTGTGGGCTCTTGCGGCGGTGCGCCGTTAGAGGTGATCAAGCAATACATTCAAAACCAGCGGGGCTGACGCCCCGGCGAAATTCCCCTCCCACCTACGTCGGAGGGAGTCCCCTTTCGCATTTAAGATGGGGTTGAAGGGGCGATCGATCACCCCGTGTTCAACGTTGAGATCGAGCGGCGAGACGTAGACCCGCTCCCAGGGCAGCGCCATGGCATCGCGAAAGTAGTAACGCTCCCCCTTGTTCTGCAACTGGTCGTCCGTCACACGCCACAGATGCTGGCCCTGGCGATCGATGCGCACCCGCTCCATGCCATCCGGGGCAAGCCAACGCACCTGGGCATAGTCGGGATTGCGGTTCAGCAGGATGGTGAACTGGACGGCCAGGGTGTCACGGTCATTGCGAGCCGCCGCTTCGAGCAGGATGGGTTCTTCCGACATGCTGCGCACATGGCGCAGCGGCACCGCCAGCTCGCCGTCAAGGCGGCCGCTGGCAAGCGCCAGGAAGGTGCTCTCATCACTGCGAACGCGATAGAGCTCGCGCTCGATCAGTGCATTGCCCAGCAGATAGCTACCTGCCAGGACAAGCAGCAGAATAGGTGAAAACAGCAGGATATTGCTGTAAAAACAAAGAGGCCACCCGATTGGGTGGCCTC
Source organism: Aeromonas sp. TW 6 (assembly GCF_013168745.1). Taxonomy (NCBI): domain Bacteria; kingdom Pseudomonadati; phylum Pseudomonadota; class Gammaproteobacteria; order Aeromonadales; family Aeromonadaceae; genus Aeromonas; species Aeromonas sp. TW 6. The sequence continues at coordinate 1,774 of NZ_JABERS010000017.1, forward strand.
TTCACAGGAAAGTTCGTTGTCGATTAGACGCGAACGAAATCCAGGTGAACCAGCTTGTAGCGAACCGGGTGACGCTGGATAGCCTTCACGTTCACTTTGACTTCTTCACCGTTGATGACCAGGGTCAGCTCGGAGGAGTAGAACTCCGGCTTCTCTTGGGCCAGGATCAGCTTCTTGTGGTCCAGGGTAACGGACACGGCTTCTTTGCCTGCACCGTAAACGATGGCAGGAACCAGGTCAGCATGACGCAGGCGGCGGCTCGCACCTTTCCCCAGGTCAGAACGGACTTCAGCTTGGAATACGAAAGACATAGTGATTATCTCTTTTAAGATGAATGTATGGTGTTGACTGCGACCGGTCAGCACCTCGCAAAACGAGCGCGAATACTAGCACGGGCCCGGAGGGGATACAAGGAAAGAACCCGCGTCACTCCTCTTTGGCCAAGAGGCACTCCACCACGCCTCTCGCCATCCCCTAGCGCCCCTGCTCCAGACGGGCAAACTGCTGCTGTCGCTGGGCCGGGCTCAGGGAATCGAATTGCGCCAGAGTCTGCGCTTTCGGGCAATAGAGGCGCTGCCCGGCCTGTACCTGGATCCCTTTGGCCATCCTGTCACGATTTTCCTGCACCAGCGCCAGCAGATAACTGTAAGTATCCGAGCCGCCGGCCTCCTTTGACTGAAGCTGGCTTGCAATGCGCCACAGGGTTTCTCCCGGCGCCACCTGATGACAAACCCGCGATGCCTCCCCTGCCGCCGTGGCGGAAAGAATCAGGGTCGCCTGCTCAGGGGCAGAATCTGCGGTGGCCATGGGCTGTGCATCTCCCTGTCTTGCCAAGGCCTGTGTGGGGACCAGCCCCCCAAGCCGTGCGAGCAAGGGCTCCCCCAGAGGCATCCGCATCTTCCTCTCCCGGGGCAGGGAGAACTCGGCGACAAAGGCGACAGCGCCCGGGACTTCGAACGAGGGGGCCGAGGAGGCGGCTTGCAGTACTGATTGGTGGGGAGCCATTCCATAGGCCATCTCATCGATGCGCTTCAGCCTGGCCAGGTAAGCCTTGGAGAGCTGGGCCTCCCCTTCGAACAGATCGAAGGGGGGCACCAGCCGGGCAGGAAAGAGGATCTGCCAGCGGCCATTCTTCTTTCTCTGTTCAAGTGGGGGAAACTGATTGCCCCGCCAGGCCGCAAAAATGGGCGGCACGGGGCGCTGCACCGGATAGAACTCCGGGTTGAGCTGCACCCAGGTTTGTTCCGCAATGGGTTGATACCCGCTGATGTTGACCAGTGCCACCCCCAACCAGATCCCCAGCATATGACGGCCTCCCTTCCCTTTGGCGTCTCGTTGCTTTCACACTATGGCTCAGAAAACAGATAGATGGCAGCTTAGCACTGGGCAATGGCGCTCTGCACCCGTTTATCCGAGATAGGGTATGGCGTCCCCAGTTGCTGGGCGAAGAAGGAAACTCGCAGCTCCTCGATCATCCAGCGGATATTGGCTACCTCGGCCGGGATCAGCTGGGATTTGGGGATCTTGGCGAGCAGTGCCTTGTACTCCGACTCCACGCTGTGCACCTTGAGCATGTAGACCCGATCCCGGTTGGGATCGATGGCGAGCTTCTCGAGACGACGCTCGATGGCCCGCAGGTAGCGCAGCAAGTCAGGCAGCCGCTGCCAGCCGGTCTCGGTGACAAAGCCCTTGTGGATTAGGTTGCCGAGCTGCTGCTGGATGTCGGACATGGCAAAGGCGGTGTCGAGCTGCATCTTGCCCTTGAGCCGCTTCTTGATCTCGTGGGATAGCGTCAGCACGCCTTCCACCTGCTTGGCCACCTCCACCACCGCATCGTTGAGCTCGGCGCGGACAAACTCCTTGAGCGCCTCGAAACCGGCCTCGTCCCAGGCCATGCCGCCGTGCTGCTCAATCAGCTTGTCACAGCCGCAGGCGATGCAGTCATCGATAAGCTCGGCCACCTTGCCAAACGGGTTGAAATAGAGCCCGAGCTTGGCCTTGTTGGGCAACTTCTCCTGCAGATACTTGATGGGAGATGGCACGTTGAGCAGCACCAGCCGGCGTTGGCCTGCCCACATCAGCTGCTGCTGCACCACTGGACTCTCCACCAGCTGGATGGCGACCGAATCCTTCTCGTCCACCAACGCCGGATAGGCCTTCACCTCGAACCCACCGCGCTTCTGACTGTACTCTTGCGGCAGTTCGCCAAAGCTCCACAGGGTGAGGCCAGACTGCTCGATATCATCGTCCGCCACTTGCGACAGAGTCTCCTGCACCTTGCCGCGCAGGGACTCTTTCAATGCCTCCAGATCCTTGCCTTCCGCCACCTTCTTGTGCTTGTCGTCCACCACCCGGAAGGTGAGTTTCAGGTGATCGGGCACCGCAGCCCAATCCCAGGATTCACGGGGCACGGTCACGCCGGTCATGCGGCGCAGCTGGCGCTCCATCTCGTCCAAAAGCGGCCCCTGTTCGGGATTGATGCTGGCAAGCAGCGCATCGGCATAGTTGGGGGCCGGCACGAAGTTCTTGCGCATCGGCTTTGGCATCGACTTGATGAGGGCGACCAACAGATCGTGACGCAGCCCCGGGATCAACCACTCGAACCCCTTCACCTCCACCTGATTCAGGAGCGGCAGCGGAATATGCAGGGTCACGCCATCCGCCGCCTCCCCCGGCTCGAACTGATAGGTCAACTTGAGCTTGAGACGCCCCTGCTGCCAGAAGTTGGGGTAGTCGAGATCGCTGATGTGGGCCGCATCTCCCTTCATCAGCATCTCTTTTTCGAAGTTGAGCAGCTCGGCGTCCTGCTTTTGCGCTTCCTTCCACCACTTGTCGAAATGGCGGCTTGATATCACCTCCTCCGGCAAACGGGCATCGTAGAAGCGGAACAAGTCCTCGTCATCCACTAGGATGTCGCGACGCCGCGACTTGTGCTCCAGCGCCTCTACCTCGGCCAGGAGCTTGCGGTTATCGCTGAAGAAACGGTGACGGGTCTCGAAATCCCCCTCCACCAGCGCGCGGCGGATGAAGAGCTCGCGGCACAGGGCCGGATCGATGCGGCTGAAGTTGATGGTGCGCTCGTTGACCAAAGTCAGACCATAGAGGGTCACCTTCTCCTTGGCCATCACTGCGCCGTTTTTCTTCGACCAGTGAGGGTCGCTGTGGTGCAGCTTGATGAGGTGACCTGCCAGCGGCTCCACCCACTCCGGTTCAATCTTGGCGTTGATGCGGGCGTAGAGGCGCGAGGTCTCCACCAATTCTGCGGCCATCACCCACTTGGGCGGTTTCTTGAACAGACCAGAGGCCGGGAAGAGGTGGAAACGGCCATTGCGGGCGCCGAGGAACTCGGGCTTTTCCAGATCCTTGTTGCCGATATGGCTCAAGAGGCCGGTCAGCAGGGCGCAGTGCACCGTCTTGAAATCTGCCGGTTCCTGGTTGGCTTTAAAACCCAGCTCCTTGACCGTCTGACGCAGCTGGAAGTGAATATCCTGCCACTCGCGCACCCGCAGGTAGGAGAGAAACTCCTTCTGACACATGCGGCGAAACGGGTTGCTGCCAAGGAGATCCTGCTGCTCTTTCAGATAGTTCCAGAGGTTAACAAAAGCGAGGAAGTCGGAATCCTTGTCTTCAAAACGTCTGTGCTGCTCGTCGGCGGCCTGCTTTTTCTCCATGGGCCGCTCGCGGGGATCCTGAATGCTGAGGGCGGCGGTGATCACCATCACCTCGCTCAAGCAGCCGGTCTGCGCCGCACTGATCACCATCTTCGCCAGACGCGGATCAAGGGGGATACGCGAGAGCTGGCGACCGGTCTCGGTCAGCTGCAGCTTGGCTTCGCGATCGCCGGTGGCGGGCAGCTCGCGCACCGCCTCCAGCTCTTTCAAGAGGGTCAGACCGTCCTTGATATGGCGCGACTCCGGCGGCTCGACGAACGGGAAAGCCTCCATATTGCCAAGGCCGAGCGCCAGCATCTGCAGGATGACGGAGGCCAGGTTGGTGCGCAGGATCTCGGGGTCGGTAAAGGCCGGACGGCTATTGAAATCCTCCTCTGAGTAGAGGCGGATACAGATACCATCCGCCACCCGACCGCAACGCCCTTTACGCTGGTTGGCGCTGGCCTGGGAGACCGGCTCGATGGGCAGGCGCTGCACCTTGGTGCGCCAGGAGTAGCGGCTGATGCGGGCGGTGCCCGGATCGATGACGTAGCGAATGCCCGGCACCGTCAGCGAGGTCTCCGCCACGTTGGTGGCCAGCACGATGCGCCGCCCGGCATGTTGCTGAAACACCTTGTTCTGCTCGGCGTTGGAGAGGCGGGCGTAGAGCGGCAGTACCTCGGTATCGCGCAGGTTGAGCTTGCGCAGGGCATCGGCGGTATCGCGGATCTCCCGCTCGCCGTTCATGAAGATGAGGATGTCCCCGAGCCCCTCGCGTGCCAGCTCTTCCACCGCATCGAAGATCCCCTGCAGCTCGTCGCGCTCCTCCAGCCCTTCGCTTTTATCACTGACGAGCGGGCGGTAGCGCACCTCCACCGGGTAGGTGCGGCCAGAGACCTCGATCACCGGCGCCTTGTTGAAATGCCGGGAGAAACGCTGGGGGTCAATGGTAGCCGAGGTGATGATCACCTTGAGATCGGGGCGCTTTGGCAGCAGCTGTTTGAGATAACCCAGAATGAAGTCGATGTTGAGGCTGCGCTCGTGGGCCTCATCGATGATGATGGTGTCGTACTGGGTCAGCATCCGGTCGTTCTGGATCTCGGCCAGCAGGATACCGTCGGTCATCAGCTTGATGTGGGTCTGCTCACTCACCTGATCGGTAAAGCGCACCTTGTAACCCACGTAGTGGCCAAGCTCGGACTCCATCTCCTCGGCAATACGGGCTGCGACGGTACGGGCCGCCAGACGGCGTGGCTGGGTGTGGCCGATGAAGCCCTTGACCCCACGCCCGAGCGCCAGACAGATCTTGGGGATCTGGGTGGTTTTGCCCGAGCCGGTTTCGCCGGCGATGATCACCACTTGATGCTCTTCAATGGCTTTGGCGATCTCCCCCTGCTTCTGGCTGACTGGCAGATTGTCCGGATAGGTGACCTTGGGCACGCCCGCCAGACGGGACTGATAGCGCGCCTGTGCCACATCCAGGTCAGCGGCGATGGTCTCGAGCACGGCAGCCTGCTTGGCTTCCGGCAGCTTCTTGACCCCGTGCAGTCGACTGGAAAGACGGCGGGCGTCGAGATTCATGCAGGCGGTAAGACGGCGGCGCAGCGCCTCGATAGAGAGAGACAAGGTACGAATTCCTTAAAAGAGTGCCCATCAAGGGCCATATCGATAGCTGGGGGAGATCCTAAAGAGCGAGGCTGGGCGGTGCAAGCCTTAAAGCGCCGCGCCAGCACATCAAGCCGGAGGCATCATGACCGTCACGGATGAAAAGAGCAGGCCGGAGCCTGCTCTTTGAAAACAACCAGACAACACCGCTCAGACTCTGGCCTGATGCACGAAACAGGTGCCAAGCTGGGCGTGGATGGCCTGCATCACATTGTGGCGGTTGATGACCCCGAGCAGGCGCCCCTCCTCCACCACAGGATAGATCTTGGGCTTTTGACCCATCATCATCTCCGCCAGATCCAGGATGCTGGTGTCGGGGCCGACTGCCAGCACCTCCTTGCGCATCACATCCCTGACCTGGGCCACCTGTTCACAGTGGTAAGCCTCTTTCAACATGACGGCGATGCAATCCTGCTCGGAGACCCAGCCAATCAGATGTCCCTGGCTGTCCACTACGGGGCCGCCCAACTGATGACTGTTGAGAAATTTTTCCACCGCCGCCTGTACCATCATCTCTGCGCTGAAGGTGATGGGCTTGGTCTGCATGTAGTCCTTTGCCTTGAGTGATTCCATGACGCTTTCCCCCAACGAGCCTCCCGAGGGGAGGCAAGAGCCGGGCACTATGTCCGGCTCACTCCAAGCATAGTCCGCATGGATCAGGAGATGGATTGCAGCAAGAGCAAGAGCTCGTTCTGGCTGTGGCAGTCGGTTTTCTTGAACACCCCTTTCAGGGTGGAGCGCACGGTTTCCACCTTGACACCGCGCAGCTCCGCGATGTCGTTGCTGCTGTAACCCTTGCTCATCAGCACCAGCAGCTCCTTCTCGCCGATGGTGAGGGGATAGAGGCTGGCCAGCGCTTCGATGTCGGGGTTGAAGGCGTGCTCGGGGTCACGCAGCACCACTTCCACATAGCGTTCAAAGCGGCTGAGTCCGCTCATCAGGGTGCATTGGACCAGCAGCGGGCGCAGGTTAGGCTGACGGGGAATGGACATATAGGCGCTGGCGCCGGGCAGCAAATAGGCAAAGCCATTGAGGATCTCCTTGAGCTGGCGTTGCTGCTCCTTATTCTGCAAAGAGAAAATGCCATTGATGGCCCGCAATTCCACATTTTCATCGGCGATACGGTTGAAGGCCACATTGGAATAATGAATATGCCCCTTGTCGTCTATGATGGCGCTGGGCTTATTATGGTTTTTCACCAGCTGTTGCAACTGATAGTTCTGGGTTTCCAGGGCCAGCAAGTTCCAATAATGGTGACTCCAAGCCGCCAGTCCGGAATAGATTTCGGAGAGCGAGGTGAGGTCGCGACTGCTGAAATCATCTTGCGCTGCACCACGGTAACTGCACAGGCTGCTCAGCCCACGCCCTTTGACCTGGCAGACGCCGCCGGCGGCGAATTGGGCGCCGAAACTTGCCAGCAGGCCCACCGAGCTTGAAATACTGTTGGCGCTGACGATCCCCTTGCACCCTTTATCCAGGTAATGGTTGAACCACACATCCTGGCGATGATGTTGCAGGTAAAACTGCTGCTGGGCCTCGGTCAGACCGCTGGAAAAAAGCTTTATTCCGTCGCTCTTGTCATCATCCCGCAATAAAAACAGGGATGAACTACAGGAAACGTCGGCGCGAAATTGGTCCACGACGAGCTTAATGTCAGAATCATTAATACCGCACTCGTATAACTGGCTGATATAGGGCGATATCCTTTCTTTCTCTAATGCCTTCACACCCGAACTCCTAATTCTTATTTTTATTGAAGAGGCATCTTACTCTGCAATGGGATAGTCGAAAAGTAGTCAAATGAACAAAGGGTTTATGATTTATTCATAAATAGTCATGAATATAGGCTCATGAATGAATATGGCCAAAAAGGGTAAATAGCCGCTCATGTTTTTCCTGGCGCTGGTCGCTGACCTCCCTGTTTTACCTCTTGATGTCTCACCACCCACTCGCCATCCCGGCCCCTCTTCCCCCCAAGATCACGCTTTTCAACATTGGGGTCATCTGCATCCACACCGATTCACATGTTGCATTTTGGTGACTTTGGTGTTTCCATTTTGAGCGCCGGACGATGTTGTATATACAAATCATCCCCTCAATGGAATTGAACCATGCGGATCACAAGGAGAGAAAATGGAACCTGAACACACGCTCACTGCACCGGCAGGATCAGGGGCCGGCATCAAGCTGCTGCTGGCCAGCCTGCTTGGCATCGCCATCTTTTTTGTTCCCTTCGAGCTTGGCGGGCGCAGCACCATAGTGGTGGATCACCTGGCCGGCTTTCTGATTGCCCAGCGCCCCCTTGCCCTGACCCTCATTTTCTTGCTCATCGCCTATGGCGCCATCACCCCCTTGCTGGATGGCCGCTGGCGCGCCCGTCCCATCGACAGGGTATTGAGCCTGTTCAAGCTGCTCGGGCTGGCCCTGGCCATTTTGTATGTCACAGACTGGGGCCCTGCCTGGTTGATGACCCCGGATCGCCTCCCCTTCCTGTTCGATAAACTGGCCATGTCTGTGGGTCTCATCGTGCCTATCGGCGCCATGGCCCTGACCTTCCTGCTCGGTTTCGGCCTGCTGGAATTCATCGGGGTGCTGATGCAACCCGTGATGCGCCCCCTGTGGCGCACGCCGGGTCACTCCGCCATCGATGCGGTCGCCTCTTTCGTCGGCAGCTACTCGGTGGGCCTGCTCATCACCAACCGGGTCTTCCTCGCGGGCAAGTACACGGTGCGAGAAGCCGTCATCATCGCCACCGGCTTCTCCACCGTCTCGGCCGCCTTCATGATCATCGTGGCCAAGACCCTCAACCTGATGGGACACTGGAACTTCTACTTCTGGTCCACCCTGGTGATCACTTTCGTCATCACCGCCATCCTGGCGCGTGTTCCTCCCATCAGTCGCCTGGCTCACCAGGGCGAGACCGACGAGCCGCTACCGGCTGGCATGAGCCGCTGGCAGGCGGCCCTCACCTCCGGGCTCACCCAGTCCCACCAGGCAGATCCCCTGCTGCGGCAATTGAAGGACAACCTCAGGGACGGTCTTCACATGGCCGCTGCCGTGGTGCCCACCATACTGTCCGTCGGTCTGCTGGGCCTGCTGCTGGCAAAGCACACCCCCCTGTTCGATCTGCTGGGCTGGCTGCTCTGGCCACTGACCTGGCTGCTGGATCTCGGCGAGCCGCTCGCCACCGCCAAGGCCCTCTCGGCCGGTCTGGCCGAGATGTTCCTGCCCGCCATCCTGCTCAAGGATGCCGACCTGCTGGTGCGCTATGTCGCGGCCGTGGTTTCGGTCAGCTCGGTGCTCTTCTTCTCTGCCTCCATCCCCTGCATCCTGGCCACCCGGATCCCGGTGAGCGTGGGACAGCTGGTGGTGATCTGGCTGCTGCGCACCCTGCTTGGCATCCTGCTGGCCGCCTTGTGCGGCAGGCTGGCGCTGGCCCTCGGCTGGCTCGGTTGACCAGGGCCCATAAAAAAACAAAGCGCCATCAGGCGCTTTGTTTTTATCGGGATTGTCTCAGGGGGCGATGACGGCGAACCGGCCGCTGTTGAAATCATCTATCGCCTGATGGATCTCTGCCTCGCTGTTCATGACAAAGGGCCCATAACCCACGATGGGTTCATCGATGGGCTCGCCACTCAACAGCAACAAGCTGGCCTCGCCCTCCGCCTCCAGCATGAACTCCTCCCCGTTGGGATCGAGCAGCACCAGTTGTGCTTCGCCCGCGCGCTCCTGACCGTTGATAATGAGAGAGCCCTTGAGTACCACCAAGGCACTGTTCCATCCCGCTACCGCCGGCAGCACCACGCTGGCCCCGCCCTTGAGCCGCAAATCCCAGATGTTCATGGGCGAGAAGGTGCGGGCTGGCCCCTCTACCTCGCCTTGTTGCAACCCGGCATCGTTCCCGGCGATGATGCGCACCCGCACGTCGCCCTCCTTGAGGCTCAGTTGCGGGATGGTGTCGCTGGTGATGCCCTGATAACCGGGCGTCGACATCTTGTGTTTGGCGGGCAGGTTGACCCAGAGCTGCACCATGTCGAGGGTGCCACCACGACGGGTGAACCCCTGGGAGTGGAATTCGTCGTGCATGATGCCGGCGGCGGCCGTCATCCACTGCACGTCTCCCGGACCGATGATCCCCCCCTGACCGGTCGAGTCGCGATGGGCGACCTCCCCTTCATAGACGATGGTGACCGTCTCGAAGCCACGGTGCGGGTGCTCCCCCACTCCCCTGGCATGATCGGCGGGCTCGAAATGTGCCGGGCCAGCCCTGTCCAGCAGCAGGAAGGGGCTCAAGGCGCGGCCATGGGTCTGATACGAGAACAGCGAGCGAACCGGGAATCCGTCGCCGACCCAGTGTTGTCGAGGGGCGCTGTAAATACCGATGACTCTTTTCATGATGCTCTCCTGGGTGATCGTCACGGGATGTGTCGTTGCTCGCATTGTGAGTCTGGAACGCTGCGTCCGGTAGACGTAAAATTGGCCATCAGCGTCCTATTTTGTGAACGATAACCCCATGCAACAGGATCTCAACGACCTCTATTTCTATGTCCAGGTGGTGGATCACGGGGGCTTTGCCCAGGCCGGCAGGGCCCTCGGCATGCCCAAATCCAGGCTCAGCCGCCGCATCGCCATGCTGGAGGAGCGACTCGGGGTGCGTCTTATCCAGCGTTCCACCCGCAGCTTCACCGTCACCGAACTCGGGCAGGCTTATTACACCCGTTGCCGGGCCATGCTGGTGGAAGCCGATGCGGCGCAGGATCTCATCGCCGCGACCCAGAGCGAGCCTTGCGGTCTGGTGCGCATCGCCTGCCCCATCGATCTGCTGCACGCCCACGTAGGGAGGATGCTGGTCTCGTTCGCCCTGGCCCATCCCAGCGTCAAGGTGCAGCTCGTCGGGGTCAACCGGGCGGTGGATCTGGTCGCGGAGGGGTTGGACATGGCGCTCAGGGTGCGACCACTGCCCCTGGAGGACAGCGATCTCGCCATGCGGGTGCTGGGTTATGCGACCCAGTGTCTGGTGGCAAGCCCGGCCCTTGTCGCGTCACTCGGCATGCCCCGGGCCCCCGCAGATCTGCTGTCATGGCCGAGCCTCGGTCATGGCGCCAGCCTGGAAGGCCATCACTGGACCCTGCTGGGCCCCGATGGGGCCCGAGTCAAACAGCACCACAGCCCCCGCTTTGCTACCACCGACATGCAGACATTGCGTCAGGGGGCGATCGACGGGCTCGGGGTCGTGCAACTGCCCACCATGATGATGAATGAGCCCCTGGCCGATGGCCGGCTGGTGCGTCTGCTCCCCGACTGGGCCCCGCGCCAGGAGGTGATCCACGCGGTCTTCCCCTCACGCCGCGGTCTGCTGCCTGCCATCCGCGCCCTCATCGATCATCTGGTCGAGGGCTTCTCCCCCCTGGCGCAGGCAAGTGCGCCGCCCCCGCCATGATCTGCGCATGGCCGTTCCCGGGGTTGCCGACATGCAAAAGGCCAGAGCTTGGCTCTGGCCTTTTCATTTTTCCCCTTCCCAGAGGAGGGGAAACGGATACGGGCAGTATTCTCAGAAGGGCATTTTGAAGCCCGGGGGCAGTTGCATGCCGCCGGTCAGCTCGCCCATCTTGGCCTTGTTCTGCTCTTCCACACGGCGCACGGCGTCATTGACGGCGGCGGCGACCAGATCTTCCAGCATCTCCTTGTCATCTTCCATCAGGCTGGGATCGATCTCGATACGACGCACGCTATGGCTGCCGGCCATGGTCACCTTGACCATGCCGGCGCCGGCTTCGCCGACGACTTCCATCTGAGCCAGCTGCTCTTGCATCTTCTGCATGCGCTCTTGCATCTGTTGGGCCTGTTTCATCAGGTTACCCATTCCACCTTTACCAAACATAGATCGTCTCTCGTCTTGAAATCCGGCATCCAGCGCCGGGCTGTGGGTTCATCTGCCCTAAGTGGGGGCAGCCAAAGGTCTTTTCAACCGGGGACAAACCCCGGCACGGTTTTTTCACCGCAATTCAGCGACTCAGTGGTTCGATGCTCTCGGGATGGAGCACGGCGCCGAAACGCTGCTGCAAGAATTGTACGTTGGGATCCGCCGCCAGATCCCGGCTCACCTGTTCACGCACCCTGAGATAGAGACGATGCTCTATCTCAAGCGGCGTCTCCCGCGCGGGATCCGAGCCCAGGGTCACATCGATGTGAACCGGGCCGCCCAGCTCGGGACCGATGATCTCGGCCAGATCGGCGCGGGCCTTGTCGCTCACCAGATGGCGCTGCTCGGGTTTGAGCAGCAGGGAGACCCGATTGCCTTCCCGGGTCATCACCGCGTTGATGGCCAGTTGGCGCAGCCGACCACCCACCCCGGTGCGGGCGATGAGCTCGGCCCAGGCGTCCCCGCAATTGACCAGCAAGGACGAGGGGATCAGACGGGCGACCTCCCCCTCCTCCTCGGGCTCGGCGTCGCTCTCCAGCGCATCCCAGTCGATGGTCTCCATCAACGCAATGGCGGGCTGAGGCTCGCTCGCGGCCACTGGAGGCGCGGCAGACACCATAGCGACAACCGCAGGTGCCGCCGCATCCGCGCTGCCGACGTCAGCGCCCAGATCCCAGGGCGGCAGATCCTCCTGCGAAGGAGGAGCCATGGTGGCGGGAGCTGGCTGGGCGGAAGTCACTGCCCGCGTGGGCAACGGGGCACTGGCAAACCCCTCGTCAAACCCCTGACTCAGATACTCTTCGTAGTCACTGGCCCCCTCTTCATAGGCATCCAGAGGGGGCAGGTCGTCATACCCCGTTTGCATGGCAGATCCCTGCCCCGGCATCTCGGGCCGCGCCGCTGGTTGCACCTCGGCCTGGGGTGAAGTCGCGACGGCAGGCATCGCAGGGGCCGGTTTGGTCGCGGCCACCGGTTTGACGGGAGTGATCCGGGCGGGCGCAGCGTTTGCACTCTGCTCGCCACGCAGGCGGCTTCGCAGCAGATTGCGCTTGCCAAGCAGGCTCTGCATGCTGGAGGTCGAAGAGATGGCGACGTCTTCCCCTTGGACCTCAACCTGCTGCGTCTGCCCGGCGTCATCCGCCGCCAACGGCGCAGAGGCTGGCTCTGCTGCAGGTGGACTGGCGGGCACCACGGCCTCGTAGCCCATCCGTTCTGCCTCACGCAGCAGCTCATCCTGCTCGGCAAAGAGCGGATCCAGCACTGCGCCCTCCTCCGCCTTGTGTGCGGGGGCGACGTGCTCGGCCTCAAGGGCCGATGCTGGCGCGGCGGGAGCCTGTGGTGCTGCGCTGGCAGCCGGGGCCGGCTCAGCCCCCTGGGGCTTTCCCGGCAGGAGCGGCGCGCTTTCCCTCGCTGCCACCATCACGCCGGAGTGCCCTGTCATGAGAGGCTGGGCTGCCAGATTGGCGGGATGGACCACCTCGCGCCGGGGAGAGAAGGCCAGCATCCGCAGACAGGTCATCTCCAGTGCGGTGCGCCCGTCAGGGGCCCAGGGTAGATCCTTGCGCCCCCCCAGCACGATTTGATAGCAGAGCTGCACCTCTTCCGGGCTCATGGCTCCGGCGAGCTGCAGCAAGGCATCGGCATCCGCCCCCTGCTCCTGCACGCTCGCAGGCAGCAGTTGCGCCATGGCGATGCGATGGAGCAGCCCTTCCAGTTCGGCATGGAGCTGATCAAAGTCGGGGCCCAGGGTAGCAATCTCGGTGATCTTGGCCATGGTAGCGGGTGCATCCTGGCGCAGCACTGCCTCCAGCAACTGGTGCAGGTGGTGATGATCGAGGGTCCCCAGCATGGCGAGCACGCTCTCCAGGCGCACGCTGCCGTTGCCGTGGGCCAATGCCTGATCGGTGAGGCTCAGGGCATCGCGCATGCTGCCATCGGCCGCCTTGGCCAGGGCCAGCAGGGCGCGAGGCTCGAAGGGTTGTCCCTCCTGATCCAGCACCCATTCGAGCTGCCTGGCAATCTGGGTCTGATCCAGACTCTTCAGATGAAACTGCAGGCAGCGCGAGAGGATGGTGATGGGGAGCTTCTGCGGATCCGTGGTGGCCAGCAGGAATTTCACATAGGGGGGCGGCTCTTCCAGGGTTTTGAGCAGCGCATTGAAGCTGTGGCGCGACAGCATGTGCACTTCATCGATGAGGTACACCTTGAAACGACCACGGGCCGGACGGTACTGCACGTTGTCGAGTAGTTCGCGGGTGTCTTCCACCTTGGTGCGGGACGCCGCATCGATTTCCAGCAGATCGACGAAATTGCCCTGATCGATCTCGCGGCAGGTATCGCACACACCGCACGGATGGCTGCTGATCCCCTGCTCGCAGTTGAGACTCTTGGCCAGAATGCGGGCGATGGTGGTCTTGCCTACCCCGCGGGTACCGCTCAGCAGGTAGGCATGGTGAAGCCGTCCCTGATCCAGGGCATTGGTCAGGGCCGTCAGCACATGTTGCTGGCCGACCACTTGTTCAAACGTATGGGGGCGCCATTTGCGCGCCAAAACCTGATAGCTCATAGATCTCGATGCTGGGAAACGAGGCATTGAGGCTGGATGCTAACACAAATGGAGGGCTGGCTGTATGGGGGATGCGCCGCCTTGGGAGGGATCGCTTGAATTTCAAACCGGTGCCCGTTCAGGCACCGGTTTGCGGCAGAAAGCAGGGTGACGAGGCCTGCCGCGCGAAGGGGCGGTTTACGCCCCCGCGAGTTCCACCAGAGAGACCACCTTGACGCCGGCGGCGGTCAGGCGGGCATCACCGCCCAGGGACGGCAGGGAGATGATGAAGGCGGCATCCGCTACCTCACCGCCGGCGCGGCGGATGAGCTTGACGGTGGCATCGACGGTGCCGCCGGTGGCCAGCAGATCGTCCACCACCAGCACCTTGTCACCGGGCACGATGGCATCGGTGTGCAGTTGCAGGGTGTCGGTGCCGTACTCCAGGGCGTAGGACTCCTCGATGACGGCGCGGGGCAGCTTGCCCGGCTTGCGCACCGGCACGAACCCCAGCCCCATGGCGTAGGCAACCGGGGCGCCGAAGATGAAGCCACGGGCCTCGGTGCCGACAATCTTGGTGATGCCTTGATCACGGTAATGATCGGCCAGCAGATCGATGGTGGCCTTGAAGGCCTCGTCATTCTCGATCAGGCTGGTGATGTCGCGAAACAGAATGCCCGGCTTCGGATAGTCGGGAATGGTCTTGATGCTCGCTTCGATAAACTTCAGGGTTTCCGGATTCATTATTTGACCGCTTATTTTTTGAGCCCTGCCATGGCGGCGCACGGGGTCTCCGCCTGGGGGCAATAAAAAGGCCCGTCACGCAAAAATGACGAGCCAACTCCATAGCATTATTGCCGCGATAGCTTAGGGATTTCACTTCTTCATTGCAACCGGCTCCAGCACCGGCAGACGCATCAACCAGGTGAGCAGGATCACCATTATGACAACCAGCAGCCACCTCACCCAGGGCAACGGCACCACCAGCAGCGATACCGAGAACGAGATCAGGATGAAGATGATGGCGCGGCGTCTGGCGTGGCGGCGAATGCCGCGATACTGCTGCCAGTCGAGGATGGGGGGGCCAAACCAGGGATGCGCCAGCAACCAGCCATGAAAGCGGGGGGAGGAGCGCGCAAACAGCGCCGCCGCCAGCAACATGAAAGGAGTAGTCGGCAGCAGGGGCAGGACTATCCCGACTATCCCGGTGGCGAAGGCAAGCCAGCCCAGGGCCATCAGACACCAGCGTTTCATGGGTACTCCTCTGCATGTATCTCTGCCTTTAGCCTAACAGAGTTGGCCTGGAAGCTGACAGCCTGGCCCAGTCGGCGGCCGTCGATTGGGGCCATCGAGTGGGCAGACGGCTGACAATCCCGGCCATTGCCACTACAATCTGCGCTCTTTTTTCTCCCCTTGTCTTCGGAAGCAGCTATGCGCGTTATTTTGGCCCCCATGCAGGGGGTGCTGGATCACCTGATGCGGGAGGTCCTCACCTCCGTCAATGATTACGACCTCTGCGTCAGTGAATTCATCCGGGTGGTCGATCAACTGCTGCCCGCCAAGGTCTTCCATCGCCTCTGCCCCGAGCTGAAACAGGATGGCAAGACCCGTGCAGGGACCCCGGTACGGGTGCAACTGCTGGGACAACATCCGGAGTGGCTGGCAGAAAATGCCATCCGGGCCATCGAGCTCGGCTCTCCCGGGGTCGATCTCAACTTCGGCTGCCCTGCCCCCACGGTCAACAAGAGCAAGGGGGGCGCCGTGCTGCTCAAGGAGCCCGAGACCATCTATCGCATCGTCAAGGCGGTGCGGGAGGCCGTGCCTGCCCACCTGCCGGTGAGCGCCAAGATCCGTCTGGGATACGATGACAAGGATCTCTATCTGGACAACGCCCAGGCCGTCTATCAGGGGGGGGCCAACGAGCTGGCGGTGCATGCCCGCACCAAGCGCGAAGGCTACAAGGCGCCGGCACACTGGGAGTACGTGGACGCCATCCGCCGCGCCCTGCCCATCCCCGTCACCGCCAACGGCGAGATCTGGAACCATGCCGATGCCCTGACCTGTGCCCGGGTGTCCGGTTGCGATGCCCTCATGGTGGGCCGGGGCGCCATCTCCCTGCCCAACCTCGCCAACGTAATGAAAACGGGGTGTGCTCACATGAGCTGGGACGAGGTCTTGCAGCTGATGGTGACCTATACAGAGCAGGATCTGGCGAGCGACAAGGCCGACTACTATCCGAGTCGCATCAAGCAGTGGTTCTCCTACATAGTGAGGGAATATCCCCAGGCCGACGAGCTGTTTCGCCGCATCCGCACCATCAAGACCGCGGACGAGATCCGCGCCGCCCTCGAGCGCGAGTGCGCCTCACAGGCCTAGACTTGGCCGCCGCCCCGCGGCGCCCTATGATGAAGGCTCATTGACAGGAGGTCAGGATGCAGGGAGTGCCGGTCAACTTTACCCATCAGCACGACAGGGCCGATTTCCGCGCCCTGCCGGGGCAGCCTGCGACCGAGCTCTATCGCGCCCACATCCAGCACCACATCTTCGATCCCCATAGTCACGAGGGGTTTGGCCTCGGTGTCATCGAGTGCGGTGCCGAGCGCTTTCGCTATCGCGGCAGCCAGCTCCTTGCCGGTCCCGGCAGCCTGGTGCTGATGAACCCCGATGAGCTGCACACGGGCGAGTCAGCCTGCGAGCAGGGATGGCGCTATCGCATGCTCTACCTGCCCGCCGACCGGCTCGAGGCCATCAGCGGCGAGCGCGACTGGTATTTCACCGATGCCGTACGAAGCGATCCGCGCACTGCCCCCGTCCTGCAGGCGGCCCTGGATGCCCTCTGGCACTGTGACAGCAAGCTCGCCGCCGACGGCCTGCTGCTAAGGGTGTGCGAGACCCTGCGCCCCCATGCCCGGGCCCTGGCTGCCCCGCGCGAAGCGGCCCACCCTCTGGGCCGCGCTATCGACTATATGCAGGCCTGTTTCGCCCGCCCCATTACCCTGGCCGAGCTGGCCGGTTCGGTGAACCTCAGCCCCTACCACTTCCAGCGCAGCTTCAAGGCCCGCTTTCACGTCACCCCCCAGCAGATGTTGATGGCCATCCGCCTGCAGCGCGCCAAGGGGTGGCTGGCTGCCGGCCTGCCCGCGGCCGAGGTGGCCGCCGCCTGTGGTCTGGCCGATCAGTCCCACCTCAACCGTGCCTTCCTGCGCCGCTATGGCACCACCCCGGTCCGCTACCAGAAACAGGTGCAGGCTGGCCGCTAAAGCGCAATCTGGTTCAATACGCCCCCCTTCCCCCCTGCTAGGCTGGCCTCCTTCTTCTTTACCGGATATGAAACATGTTGATCGGAGTGCTGTTTGCCCTGCTGGCCGGCCTGATGTGGGGGCTCATCTTCGTCGCCCCCCTCTTGGTGGACGGCTACCCCCCCGCCCTGCTCGCGAGCGGCCGCTACCTCGCCTTCGGCCTCATCGTACTGCCGCTCGCCTGGCAGGCCCGCAAACACCTGGCGGCCCTCTCGGCCAGCGACTGGCGAGAGGCCCTCGCCCTTACTCTGGTGGGGAACCTCCTCTACTACTTCTGCCTGTCGGGGGCCATCTTGCGCATCGGCTCGCCCCTGGCGGCCATGTTTATCGGCACCCTGCCGGTGGTGACGGCCCTGGCCGCCAACCGCCTCTATGGCGCACGGGACGGTCGCCTCTCCCGCACCCGGCTCTACCCGTCCCTGGTGCTGATGGGGGCCGGCCTCTATCTGGTCAACAGCGCCGAGCTCACCTGGCACACCGAGGCGCGCACCGAACAACTGCTTGGGCTCGCCCTGGCGGTGGGCGCCGTGCTGTGCTGGACCTGGTATCCCCTGCGCAACGCCCGCTGGCTGCGCGAGCACCCGGGCCGCAGCCCGGCCGTCTGGGCCACCGCCCAGGGGCTGGTGACCCTGCCGGTGGCGCTCATTGCCTATCTCGGCAGCCTCGGCCATCTTGCCCTGAGCGCACCAGACTTTCCCCTGCCCTTCGGGCCGACGCCCCTGCGCTTCGTGCTGCTGATGGGAGCAGTGGGGCTCTTCTGCTCCTGGCTCGGCACCCTGTGCTGGAACGAAGCGAGCCAGCGCCTGCCGACCGTGCTGGTCGGGCCGCTCATCGTGTTCGAGACTCTTGCGGGACTCTTGTACGCCTTCATGCTGCGCGGGATCATGCCCCCCATGAGTACCCTGGTAGGTGTCGTCTGTCTGGTGGCGGGGGTGCTCTACGTCATCACCGGTAAGCCGCAGCACCTGCCGGAAAAACCCGTCAAAGCACGGTTAACTTGACTCATGTCATCTTGATAAACCGCGGGTTTCCCTATACTGGCCGAGTTTTATCACTCGTTTTTGGGGGCTGCTGTGTGTGAAGTGACGCAAGCCCGGTTGGCCGAATGGCATCAGCGCCTTCTGACCGACTGGGCGCAAACAAGAGAGGAGCTGATCCGTCAGCTCAAGGCCTGTCGACAAGATGACTGGGCACAGAAGGTGGAGCGCTGCGAGCGAGATCAACTGGTTGATCTGACCAGCCGTCTCGATCTGCCCGGGGTGGAACACAGCGTGGCACGTCTCAAGCGGCTCGACGCGGCGCTCTGCCAGATGGATCTGGGGCTCTATGGCTTCTGCTCCGATTGTGAGGAGCCGCTGCTCCCTGAACAGCTGGAACAGGATCCGACCCTGCAACGCTGCCCGCGCTGCGAGGCCCGCTACCGCAAGGGATTCCACGCTCACGAACTCTGATGGGGGCACCCTTTGTGCCCGCCATTTTCCTCCTCCACCCCTTCTCGCTTCCCATCATGACGAACCCCCTGGCGCGACGATCCCGGCAACCCCGGGGGCAGCCGCACAGGCATGAAAAAGGGGAGTCATGGACTCCCCTTCTCGTACTGCGTACTCGTCACTGTGCCAGCAGGTGGCCTACCAGCTCATGACGCCACCCTTGCAGCAGCATGGGCTTGTCCGCCCTGGCCCGCTCCTCGGCGCTCATGCGCCAGCTCCAGGTGAAGTACTGGTGGATGATCTTCTTGCTCGCCACCAGTTCCGGTGGAATGTTGCTGGCCTTGGCCTTCTCCTCCACCATGGCCTTGATGCGCTTGAGCTCGGCCTTGTACTGGGGGAAGTCCACCAGACGGCGGATGGGATCGGGCCAGCTCGCAGGGTCGCTCTGCTGGGCGGCGGCGACGATGTCCAGCATCCGCTTGCCGTGGATCTTGATCTCGATGGGCGAGAGGCCCAGTTCGTTGAGATCCCGAAGGGAAGCGGGACGACGCTCCGCCACCTTGAACAGGTGCAGCTCTTTGACCACGAAGTTGAGGGCGAGATCCCGGCGTACAGCTTCCTGCTGGCGCCAGGCGGCCAGCTCGCGCAGGATGGCCAGCTCACGGCGACCCAGTTGCCAGGCGTTGACGATCTCGAGGTAGGCCTGACGGGGATCGCTGCCCTGGGTCTTGCGGGCAGAGTGGTTCTGGCACTCCTGCTCGAACCAGGGGAACTTGCCGCTCTCGCGCAGTCTGGCCATCACCTTCTCGTAGAGGGGCATGAGGTAGAAGACATCCGCCGCGGCATATTCCAGCTGACGAGGGGTAAGGGGGCGCGCCAGCCAGTCGGTACGGGCCTGATCCTTCTCAAGCTCGACCCCGAGGAATTCGTTGACCAGGGCGCCAAACCCCACCGACACGCCATGGCCCAGGAAGGCTGCCGCCAGCTGGGTATCGTGCATCTGGTTGGGCAGGTGACCCGCCTGATGCTGGATAAGTTCCAGATCCTCACCGGAGGCGTGCAGGATGGCAATCTGTCCGGCCCGACCGAGGCGCTGCCACAAACCGGAGAGATCCAGGGTCAGGGGATCGAGCAGGGCAAGCTGCTTGCCATCGTAGATCTGGAACAGACCGAGCTGGGGATAGTAGGTACGGGTGCGAACGAATTCGGTATCGATGGCCAGGGGAACGTCGGCCAGAGAAGCGAGATACTGATCCAGTTCGGCTTGCTGTGAAATGAGTTGATATTGCATCGTTGCCTGCACGTTGGTCGGATCCAGAAAGAAAAAACCGTGGATGTCCCACGGTTTTGCATAACGACAGCGCTGGACTGCAAAGCAGTGCATGCCGGTTACTGCTTGGCAATCTCCTCGTCGCGCAACACGCGGCGCAGGATCTTGCCCACGTTGGTCTTGGGAAGTTCGTCGCGAAATTCTACCAGTTTCGGCACCTTATAGGCAGTCAGATGTTTGCGGCAGTGGGCAATTATCTCCTCTTCCGCCAGCTTTGCATCTTTCTTGACCACGAAGATCTTCACCTGCTCGCCGGACACCGGGTTGGGTACGCCGACGGCGGCCACCTCCAGCACCTTGGGATGCAGGGCCACCACGTCTTCTATCTCGTTCGGGTAGACGTTGAAGCCGGAGACCAGGATCATGTCCTTCTTGCGATCGACGATCTTGAAGAAACCCTGCTCGTCGCATACCGCAATGTCGCCGGTGCAGAGCCAGCCATCCTGCATCACCTCGGCGGTCGCCTCCGGGCGCTGCCAGTAGCCGGTCATCACCTGAGGACCGCGCACCTGCATCTCGCCGGGGGCACCCCGTTCGGTGACCTGGTTCCCCTCGTCATCCACCAGACGGATCTCGGTGGAACAGACCGGCAGACCGATGGAGCCGTTGTAATCCACCAGATCATAGGGGCAGACGCTCACCAGGGGCGAGCACTCGGTCAGGCCATAGCCCTCCAGCAGCGGGGTGCCGGTCAGCCCCTTCCACTGCTCGGCCACCGCCCGTTGCACCGCCATGCCGCCACCGATGGTGAGCTTGAGCTTGGCAAAATCCATGCCCTTGAACTCGTCGTTGTTGACCAGGGCGTTGAACAGGGTATTGACCCCGGTGATGCAGGTGAAAGGATACTTCTTGATCTCTTTGACAAAGCCCGGGATGTCGCGGGGGTTGCTGATGAGCAGGTTGTAGCCCCCCAGACGCATGAACAGCAGGCAGTTCACTGTCAGGGCGAAGACGTGATAGAGCGGCAGCGCCGTGACCACGAACTCCTTGCCGCGCTCCAGCACAGGGCCATAGACACCGAGGCACTGCTCAACGTTGGCGATCATGTTGCGATGAGTCAGCATGGCCCCCTTGGAGAGGCCGGTGGTCCCGCCGGTGTATTGCAGGAAGGCGATGTCCTGGTTGCTGATCTCGGGTTTGATGTACTGCAGGTAGCGCCCCTTGGCGAGGGCCTGGCGCATGGTGCTGGCATGGGGCAAGTTGTACTTGGGCACCAGCTTCTTGACGTATTTGACCACGAAGTTGACCAGGGTCCCCTTGGCCAGCCCCAGGTTGTCCCCCATCCGGGTCAGGATCACATGCTTGACCGGGGTGTCATACACCACTTTTTCCAGGGTGTGGGCAAAGTTGGAGACGATGACGATGGCCTTGGCGCCGGAGTCTTTCAACTGATGCTCCAGCTCGCGCGGGGTATAGAGGGGGTTGACGTTCACCACCGTCATGCCGGCCCGCAGGATGCCGAATACCGCGATGGGGTATTGCAGCAGGTTCGGCATCATCACGGCCACCCTGTCCCCCTTGCCGAGCTTCAGCTCGTTTTGCAGGTAGGCGGCGAAGGCTCGGGACTGCTCCTCCAGCCGGCGGTAGGTAATGGTCTGCCCCATGTTGACGAAGGCGGGTTGATCGGCGAACTGGTTCACCGACTCTTCAAACATCTCGACCAGAGAGCCGTATTGGTCTGGATTGATCTCGGCGGGCACCCCTTCTGGATAACGCTTCAGCCAGACTCTTTCCACGAACTTCTCCTGCATAACTCGCACCTGTGCGCTCACTGTGTTGCCTCCGTCCCTGTCACATCCATTTCAATCAATTGTTTTAAGTTCATGCTCTAATGCCGCACATATTTACATAAGGCAACATCAATTAACAGTGAATTAACAACGGGAAGTGTGAGGGAGAAAGCAAACCTGACATGATTCAAAGCCGCCGATCCTACCGGATTTCAGCGAAGTTTTCGATATAAACGGCGGTTTCTGATGAATTTTCCATATGAAAATGATGGCCTCCTGCCACTGTCACCCGTTCAATGTGGCCAAAGACCGCCTCCCGCAACTGCCACTGTGCCAGGAGCCCGGGGAAGCCCTGCTCTCCCCGGATAAAGAGCACCGGACAGACGATGGCCCGGATCAGGGCCTGGGCCTGCCCCTCGCTCATGCGCAGGGGCGAGAGATCGCGAAGACGGGGATCACTGCGCCAATACCAGCGCCCTGTCCGCGCCTCCAGTTGTCGCTCGCAGATAAGGCGTGCCGCACTCGGGGGGATGTCTGCCACCTTGCAGCGGGCAGCCACCGCCTCCTCGAGGGTGGCAAATCCACTGGTTGCACGCTCACGGGTACGAGTGCGGTTGAGGATGGCGCGGCGCAGCTGCCCCGGTACCTCCTCGTCGGGCTGGCTCAAGGGGCCGAGCCCCTCCAGCAGAATGAGCCGCTCGATTTGTTCGGGAAAAACGCCGGCATAGGCAGAGGCAATCAGCGCCCCTAGGGAGTGACCAAGCAGGATGAAACGCTGCCAGCCCGCGGCCTGGGTGATCTGGTAGAGATCATCCAGCCAGTCCACGAAGACATAGGGAGTCGACTTGTGATCGGAGTGACCATGGCCCGGCAGATCGACGCAGACCAGATGAAACGCTCCCAGCCAGGGGGCCAGAGGCAAAAAGCTGGCACCGTTGTCGAGCCAGCCATGGAGGGCCACCAGCAGCGGTCTGCCCTCCTGACCATTGTCCAGCAGGGCGATGTGCCGCCCGTCCGCCAGGCGCAGCCTGCGCTCCTGCAATGTCGCCGTCATCCGGGCTCCTCAGCGGCGCAGGGGCCGTCTGGGCCAGAAGGGATCATAGAAAGGATCGTAAAAGTAGGGATCCATGTAGCGGATCTCCACCTCCTTCACCGGTGGCCACAGCTTGCTCCCCGTCACCTTGAGTACCGAGAAGCGATACTTGTGCTCGCCAATCTGGCTGTCCACCGGCTTGTCGAGGGTGCCGAGCACCGTCAGGCTGCGACCCTTGGCATAGAGGGTCGGGTCGACAAACCCCTGCATGATGGCGAGAAAACGACCGGGGCTCTGCTCGGTCTGCTCCGGCACCCCGTTGGACTTGAGGGGCAGATAGACCACCTCGATGACACTCTGATCCGCCTTGTTGTGGACCGCCGAGATGACACCGCTCCAGCGGGCCGGCTTGCCTTCCATCCCCTGCAGAGCGGGTTGATAGGCCACCAGCTGATCCGCAGGCTCATAGGCAAGCTCTTTGGGCACCGTGCTGCAACCGCCCAGCAGCAGCCCCACCAATCCCAGCATGAACACGGATTTTCTCATTCGTCTCTCCTTCATCATCCGACAAAGCAGCCCGGGGCAGCCGTTGCCGCCTATTCGCGACCCGGCAGTTTCTTCCAGGTCACCTTGTCACGCAGATAGACAGGGGTGGCTTGCTCAACCGGCACCGCCTCACCCGCAAACCAGGCCTGGCGTGCCAGAGGCAGCATGTCGGCGGCCGCCGGGAAACGCACCTGGCTTGGCATCAGCACATCTGCCAGGCCGCACAGGGTCTCGCCATAGGTTTCAAAACCGGTGCCAACGCAGCTCACCGCGCCAGTAAGCTTGTCACGGGACTGCACCAGTGCGGCTGGTTCGCTCACCACCTCCTCGCCCACCAGCGTCATCACTCCGTCCACCAAGGCGTAGTGGCCGAAATAGACCTCGTCCATGCGCGCATCGATGGCGGCAAGCACCTGCTCGGCCCCTTCCAGCTTATGGGCCCCCTGGGCCATGGCTGCCAGGGTGGAGACACCGATCATCGGCACGCCGGCACCAAAGGCGAGCCCCTGGGCCACGCTGATCCCGATCCGTACCCCGGTGAAGGAGCCAGGCCCACGGCCGAAGGCGATGGCGTCGAGCTCATCCAACGATAGACCTGCTTCATCCAACAGAGCCTGAACCATGGGCAGGATCTTGCGGGTATGGTCACGGGGCGCCTCTTCCCAGCGGGAGTAGAGGGTATCGCCCACCATGAGGGCTGCGGAGCAGGCTTCGGTGGCGGTATCCACGGCCAGGATCTTCAACTCATCCATTCTTTTTATTCTCTTCACATCAGTCAGTTAAATCGTCAGCATGGCCAAGGCCTGCCGTCATGCATGGCCGGGTGCAATCAGCCCCGGCGCGGCGGACTCACTCCCGTGGTCCGAAAAATTCTCCCAGGGTCGCCAGCTCCCGGGTCCGTGGGATGGCAGGCAGACTCTTGATGAAGGTGGCGCCATAGGGCTTGTTGACCACCCGGGGATCACAAATAACCAGTACGCCGTGATCACTGCGATCACGGATGAGCCGCCCCACCCCCTGCTTGAGGGCAATCACCGCCTTGGGCAACTGCAGCTCGGCAAAGGGATCTCCCCCCTTGAGCTTGCAATCCTCCACCCGAGCCTTGAGCTGGGGATCGTCCGGGCTCGCAAAGGGCAGCTTGTCGATGATAACACAGGACAATGCCGCCCCCCGCACGTCTATCCCTTCCCAGAAACTGCTGGTGGCCACCAGCACGGCCCGACCGTTCTCCACGAAGCTCTTGAGCAGCCGCTGCTTGTTGTCTTCCCCTTGCAGCAGGACGGTGCGGCCGATTTCCCGGCGCAGCACCTCAGCCACCTGGCGCATCACCTGATGGCTGGTGCAGAGGAAAAAACATCCCCCCGGCGTCTTGTTGATGAGGGGGATCATCAGGGTCGCCAGCTGCTCCCCGCGCCCGAAGGCATTGGGCTCTGGCAAGAAACGGGGTACGCACAGGCGCGCCTGCTCGGCGTAATCGAACGGACTGTCGAGAATGAGTTCGGCGCTGCCGGCCAGCCCCATCTCGGCGACGAAGTGGGCGAAGCGATTGTCCACCGTCAAGGTGGCCGAGGTGAAGACCCAGGCCACCTCGGGGCGCTGCACCTCGGCACCGAAGCGCTCGGCGACCGACAGCGGCGTCAGATTGAGGGTAAAGTGCAGACGCGAACAGTCATACCAGTAGGAGAAACCGGTCTGGTTGACCGCCAGCACCTCCCCAAGGCGAGTACGCAGCTCGCTGATGCGCTCGAAACAGTGATCCAGCTGCTCGCCACGCCCGAGCGCCAGTTTCAGCACCTCGTAGCAGAGCCCGAGCGCGTCGTTGAGGCGAGCCAGCGCCTGGGCCCAGAGCGGCTGGCGCAGCAGGTCTCGGGTGTTGCCGCGCCCCCCCTCCACGCCGAAGGCCAGACGCAGATCCTGGCTGGCGATGGCGAGCCGGTCCGCCGCCTTGCCGAGCTGGGCCATGTCGTGAGCCTCGGCCCGATAAGCCAACTGGATGTCCTGGGCCAGATCCTGGATGGTGCGGCTGCCCACCGACTTGCCGAAGTAGTGGCTGGCGATCTCGGGCAGTTGGTGCGCCTCGTCGAACACATAGACCTGCGCCTCGGGCACCAGCTCGCCAAAGCCGGTGTCTTTCACCGCCATGTCGGCGAAAAAGAGGTGATGGTTGATCACCACCACCTGGGCCTCCATGGCGCGGCGGCGGGCCACCACCAGGTGGCAGTCGTCATAGTAGGGACAGTCGCGGCCCAGGCAGTTCTCGTTGGTGCTGGTGACATGGGGGAGGATCTCGGCATTCTCCTGCAGCCCCGGAATGTCCCCCACATCGCCATTGTCCGTGGTGGTGGACCAGGACTTCACCTTGACCAGATCATTGAGCACGTCGGGCTTTTGCAGGTGGGATTCGGCGAGCAGGCGGTTCATTCGCTCGATGCACAGGTAGTTGCTGCGCCCCTTGAGCAGGGCCACAGGCCGCGTGTAGTCGAGCGCCCCCGTGATGGTGGGGAGATCCCGGTAGAAGAGCTGCTCCTGCAGGTTCTTGGAGCCCGTGCTGATGACGATCCGCTTGCCGGACTCCAGCGCCGGCACCAGGTAGGCGTAGGTCTTGCCGGTGCCCGTGCCCGCCTCCACCAGCAGGCGATCGCCGTGCCGGATGGCGCGCGCCACCGCCTCGGCCATCTCCAGTTGCGGCGCGCGGGCCTTGAAGCCCTCGATGTGGCGGGCCAGGGGGCCGTCTGGCTTGAACAGGGTCTGGATGATGGTCAAAGGCATGTCCCGCTGCAAAAGCGGGCATTATGCCAAAAGCGCGGAAAAAGCGGGACTGATAATGCGTTCAGACGAAGAGATCAATCCGGTGGTCCGGATCCGGTTTGTGATCATCATCCTGCACCGCTGGTTGATCAGGCTTTGGCGGCTGCTCTCTCTGCTGGTGATGCTGGCCACCGCCGCCATTGTCGGTGCCTATCTTGCGCAGCTGATGTTTCTGGCTGATCTGGGTCACCTCCCGCTTGATGTCATCCGGGCTCGGTGTCGAGGGTGCTCGGGGCAGGATGGGAAATAGCAGGTCCTGGCTGGGCATGATGTCGCCTCCTTTGGCATCTCATTGTCTAGTTATCGACCGGAAAACCGTTTTCTCAACTTTAATCGTCCGGATCACATTTTTCGGTTGCATTTTCTGTCAAGGCAGGTAGTTTAAACCGGGCGTCAACAACGGCATCTGATTTGTAAAGGATTGATTACATCATGAAGTTCACCACCCTGAAGACTCATCATCACCATCATCATCCCGAATAGTCTTTCAGGAGGTTGACTGCTGGAAGACACTTAACTGGTGACTTCCAAAAGGACCGCAAGATTCATAAACCCTCGGAAGCACATACTTCCGAGGGTTTTTTCGTTTTTGACTAGAAGGAAATCGAGCAATGGAAACACAACGTCTGCGCATCGCCATGCAAAAATCCGGTCGTCTGAGCCAGGATTCCCAGGCCCTCTTCAAGAGCTGCGGCCTCAAGATCAACCTGCGGGAACAGCGCCTCATCGCCCATGTCGAGAACATGCCCATCGACATTCTGCGAGTGCGTGATGACGACATCCCGGGTCTGGTGATGGAAGGGGTGGTCGATCTTGGCATCATCGGCGAGAACGTTCTCGAAGAGGTGCAGCTCATCCGCGCAGCCCAGGGGCAGCCCTTTGCGGTGAAGACCCTCAAACAGCTCGACTTCGGCGGCTGCCGCCTCTCTCTGGCGGTGCCGGACGATGTCAACTACACAGGACCCGAGAGCCTGGCCGGCAAGCGCATCGCCACCTCCTACCCCGGTCTGCTCAAGCGCTTCTTCGACGAGAAGGGCCTGGGCTTCAAGAGCGTGATGCTGGGCGGCTCGGTGGAAGTGGCCCCCCGCGCGGGTCTGGCCGATGCCATCTGCGATCTGGTCTCCACCGGCGCAACCCTGGAAGCCAACGGCCTGAAAGAGGTCGAGGTGATCTACCGCTCCAAGGCCGTGCTGGTGCAGGCCCCCAACCCCCTGAACGATGCCAAGCAGAAGCTCATTGACAAGCTGCTGCCCCGCATCCAGGGGATGCAACAGGCGCGCGAAAGCAAATACATCATGCTGCACGCCCCCAAAGACAAGCTCGATGCCATCACCGATCTGCTGCCGGGGGCGGAGCGTCCCACCATCATGCAGCTCGCCGGTGACACCAACCAGGTGGCCCTGCACGTCGTCTCCAGCGAAACCCTGTTCTGGGAGACCATGGAACAGCTCAAGGCCCTGGGTGCCAGCTCCATCCTGGTGCTGCCCATTGAAAAGATGATGGAATAAGCCGAGAGAGATGGAATAAGGAAGACACATCATGCAGACCCTGATCTGGAAGACCCTCTCCCCCGCCCGGCAAGCCGAGGTCCTGACCCGGCCCGCCCTTGGCGACGAAGCCGACATCGGTACCGTGGTGCGAGACATCATTGCCGCGGTACGCAGCCGGGGCGATGAGGCCCTGCGCGAGCTGAGCCAGCGTTTCGAACGCGCGCCCCGCGAACAGCTTCGGGTGAGCGACGCGGAGGTGGATGCCGCCTGCACTCGACTCGGTGATGACATCAAGGGCGCCATCGAGGCCGCCATCGCCAATATCCGTACCTTCCACGCCGCCCAGGTGCAGCCCGTCGTGCGCGTCGAGACCCAGCCCGGGGTGCTGTGCGAGCTGCGCACCCAACCCATCAGCCGGGTCGGTCTCTATGTCCCGGGAGGCAGCGCGCCGCTCCCCTCCACCGTGATGATGCTGGCCATTCCGGCAAGCCTGGCCGGTTGCCGTGAGGTGGTGCTCTGCACCCCGTCTCCGGCGAGCGACGAGATCCTGTTTGCCGCCCGCGCCTGTGGCGTTCGCCAGGTGTTCGCCATCGGCGGCGCCCAGGCCATCGCGGCCATGGCCTATGGCACGCAGACCATCCCCAAGGTGGACAAGATCTTCGGCCCGGGCAACGCCTATGTGACCGAAGCCAAGGGCCAGGTTTCCCGTGACTGGCGGGGCGCCGCCATCGACATGCCAGCCGGCCCCTCCGAGGTGCTGGTGATCGCAGACGAGAGCGCCAACCCGGCCTTCGTGGCATCGGATCTGCTCTCCCAGGCCGAGCACGGCCCCGACAGCCAGGTGGTGCTAGTCACCACCTCCGCTTCCCTGGCCGATGCCATCGGCAGCGAGCTCCAGGTGCAGCTCGCCGACCTCAGCCGCCGCGACATCGCCGAGCAAGCCCTGAAGGCAAGCCTGGTGATCCTCTGCGACAACCTGGAGGAGGCCTGCGCCATCTCCAACGCCTATGCCCCGGAACACCTCATCGTGCAGACCCGGGCCCCCCGGGATCTGCTGGACAAGCTCGAGAACGCGGGCTCCATCTTCCTCGGGGCATGGACACCGGAGTCGGTCGGTGATTACGCCAGCGGCACCAACCACACCCTGCCCACCTACGGCTATGCCCGCACCTGCTCGAGCCTGGGACTTGCCGACTATCAGCGCCGCTACACGGTTCAAGAGCTCACTGCAGACGGCATTCGCGGCCTTGGCCCCATCGTCCAGCGCATCGCCCAGGCCGAGGGGCTCGATGCCCACAAGCATGCCGTCACCCTCAGGTTGAACGCCCTGGCCGCCGAGCCCCAACAAACAGCACAGCAGAAGGATTTGTCATGAGCATCGTCAATCTGGCCCGTCGCGTCGTGCGGGCTCTCACTCCCTACCAGTCCGCGCGCCGCATCGGCGGCCAGGGCCACGTCTGGCTCAATGCCAACGAGGCCCCCCTGGCCTACCCCTTCACCGTCGAGGGGAGCCGTCTCAACCGCTATCCCGAGTGCCAGCCGGCCGAGGTGGTGAATGGCTATGCCGCCTACGCCGGGGTCAATCCGGATCAGGTGCTGGTGAGCCGCGGCGCCGACGAGGCCATCGAGCTCTTGATCCGCACCTTCTGCGAGGCTGGGGAAGATCAGATCCTCATCTGCCCCCCCACCTACGGCATGTACGCCATCAGCGCCGAGACCTGTGGCGTGGGGATTGTCGAGCAGCCATTGACCGCCAGCCGTCAGCCGGACTGGCCCGCCATCGCCGATCGCCTCTCTGACGTGAAGCTGGTGTTCCTCTGCTCCCCCAACAATCCCACCGGGGATCTGGTGGGCCGCAAGGGACTCGTCGCCCTGCTGGAGAAGGCCCGGGACCGCGCCATCATCGTCGTGGACGAGGCCTACATCGAGTTCTGCCCGGAGGCCTCCGTGGTGGACCTGCTCGCCCAATACCCGAACCTGGTGGTGACCCGCACCCTCTCCAAGGCCTTCGCCCTGGCAGGGATCCGCTGCGGCTTTACCCTGGGGGATCCCGAGGTGATTGCCATGCTGGCCAAGGTGATCGCGCCCTACCCCATTCCCGACCCCATCGCCCAGATTGCCGCTCAGGCGCTCTCTCCCATGGGGCTGGAACTGATGCAGGAGCGGGTGCAGGAGCTCAACAAGCAAAAGGCGCTCATCAAGGCGGAGCTGCTTCGTCTGTCCTGCGTCAAGGAAGTGTTCGAGGACAAGGGCAACTTCGTGCTGGTGCGCTTCGTGGATGGCGCCGCCGTGTTCGCCGCCATGAAGGCCGCCGGCATCATCTTGCGTGATTTCTCCAGCAAGCCTGGCCTTGACAACAGCATCCGCATCACCATCGGCTATCAGGGCGAAATGGACGCCGTGCTGGCCGTGCTGCGTGACCTGCCCCCACCCTCTCTGTAAGACAAGCAAGGATGTAGCGATGAAAACCCCGTTTTTGTTTATCGACCGTGACGGCACCCTGATCGAGGAGCCGGTCACCGACAAGCAGGTGGACAGCCTTGCGAAGCTGCGCTTCGAGCCCATGGTGATACCTGTGCTGCGTGAGCTCCAGGCCGCCGGCTACGTGCTGGTGATGGTGACCAACCAGGATGGGCTCGGCACCGCCAGCCTGCCCCTTGAAAACTTCCAGCCGCCCCACGACCTGATGATGCACCTCTTCGAATCCCAGGGTGTTACCTGGGAGCAAGTGCTGATCTGTCCCCACTTCCCCACCGACGGTTGCAGCTGCCGCAAGCCTCACCTTGGGCTGGTGAAGGAGTATCTCGCCTCGGGCCGCATCGACTTTGCCAACTCCTTCGTGATTGGCGACAGACAGACCGACATCCAGCTTGCCGAGAACATGGGCATCCGCGGCATACGTTACCACCCGCAAGATCACGGCTGGACTGCCATTCGTGATCAGCTGCTCTCCAAGGGGCGCGTGGCCGAGGTGGAGCGCTACACCAAGGAGACCCGCATCCAGGTGGCGGTGGATCTCGACAAGAGCGGTGGCAACCAGATCGCCACCGGCATCGGCTTCTTCGATCACATGCTGGATCAGATAGCGACCCACGCGGGCTTTCGCCTCAAGCTCAAAGTGAGCGGCGATCTGCACATCGACGATCACCACACGGTGGAAGATGTGGGATTGGCGCTGGGTCAAGCCCTGCGCCAGGCCCTTGGCAACAAGCGCGGCATCGGCCGCTTCGGCTTCGTGCTGGCGATGGACGAGGTGCAGGCGGTGATCGACGGGCGTCCCCGCCAGGAGGCTGACAACACCTCGCTGACCGAGCTGGACGTGGCCACGGCGCTGGATCTGAGCGGCCGTCCCTACTTCGTGTTCGACTGCCCGAGCGGCTTTGGTCGCGACAGCGTGGGAGAGATGGCCACCGAGATGGTGCCCCACTTCTTCCGCTCCCTCTCTGACGCCATGGCCATCACCTTGCAGATGAAGGTGGGCAGCGGCAACACCCACCACCAGGTGGAAGCGCTGTTCAAAGGCTTTGGCCGCGCCCTGCGCCAGGCCATTCGCGTGGAAGGGAGCGAGCTTCCCTCCAGCAAGGGGGTGCTGTGATGGGGAAACAGAACCTGGTCATCATCGACACCGGCTGCGCCAATCTCGCCTCGG
Organism: Aeromonas sp. TW 6; assembly: GCF_013168745.1. Classification (NCBI taxonomy): domain Bacteria; kingdom Pseudomonadati; phylum Pseudomonadota; class Gammaproteobacteria; order Aeromonadales; family Aeromonadaceae; genus Aeromonas; species Aeromonas sp. TW 6. The sequence continues at coordinate 32,872 of NZ_JABERS010000017.1, forward strand.
TGCGCATGGCGTTCGAGCGCCTCGGCGTGCAGCCCAGGGTGAGCTGCAAGGCCGCCGACATCGAGCAGGCCGACAAGCTGATCCTGCCCGGCGTCGGCACTGCCATCGCCGCCATGAAGAACCTCAATGAGCGGGAACTGGTGCCCCTCATTCGCGCCGCCAAGCAGCCGCTGCTCGGTTTTTGCCTCGGCATGCAGATGCTGGCACAGGCCTCGGAAGAGAACATGAGCGCCGATGGCAGCGAAGGAGCGCTCATCGACTGCCTCGGCATCGTGCCTGGCAGGATCCGCCTGATGGAGGTGGGCAACCTGCGCCTGCCCCACATGGGCTGGAACCAGATTGAACACGACGAGACCCACCCGCTACTCAAAGGCATCCCCAGCGGCAGCTACTTCTACTTTGTCCACTCCTATGCGCTGGAGGTGACCGACGCGACCCTGGCGACCTGCGACTACGGCCTGCCCTTTACCGCCATCGCCGGGCGGGACAACTTCTTTGGCGCCCAATTCCACCCGGAGCGATCCGGCCCGGCCGGTGCCCGCCTACTGCAAAACTTTCTGGAGCTATGACAGGCATGATTATTCCCGCAATCGACCTTATCAACGGTCAGGTCGTGCGCCTCTACCAGGGCGACTACGGCCAGAAAACCGCCTACAGCGACAACCCGCAGGCCCGCTTCGATGACTATGTCAGCCAGGGGGCGGCGCAGCTGCACCTGGTGGATCTGGACGGCGCCAAGGATGCCAAGGCCCGCCAGTTGGTCCTCATCGCCCAGTTGCTGTCCGCCACCGAGGCACCGGTGCAGGTCGGCGGCGGCGTGCGCAGCGAACAGGATGTGGCCGACTTGCTGGCGGCCGGCGCCAGCCGGGTGGTGATCGGTTCCACCGCCGTCAAATCCCCGGATCTGGTGGCCAGCTGGATGGAGAAATATGGCCCCGAGCGCATCGTGCTGGCGCTGGATGTCAACATCGATGAACAGGGCAACCGCCACATCGCAGTGGCTGGCTGGCAGGAGAACAGCGGCATCTCCATCGAGGCGCTGATCGAGCGCTTCCTCCCCGCCGGACTCAGACACGTGCTCTGCACCGACATCAGCCGGGACGGTACCCTGGCGGGCACCAACGTCGAACTCTACCGGGATCTCTGTGCCCGCTACCCGAGCGTCGGCTTCCAGGCGTCCGGCGGTATCGGCGGTCTGGCGGATATCGAGGCGCTCAAGGGAACCGGCGTCAAGGGGATCATCCTCGGCCGTGCCCTGCTGGAGGGCAAGTTTGACGTGGCAGAAGCCATTCGCTGCTGGGGTGACGGCCGCGCTGCGTGACGCGCCCCTTTCCGGCATCAGACAGCCTGCCCATCCGGGCAGGCCTCTTTCTCCCCGATGGGGGCGAACCTTATGATTTGGCAGCAATTGGCTCTATACTCGACCTCACAGGGATAGCGTCATGGAAGACATATGTTGACACCTCACAACGCCACCATCCTGATCGTCGACGACTCACCCGAAAATCTGATGGTACTGACCGAATTGCTTTCGCCTCATTACCGTGTGCTGGCTGCGCAGAGCGGGGAAAAATGCCTGCGCATCGTCAGCGCGGATCCAAAGCCTGACCTCATCCTGCTGGATGTGATGATGCCCGGCATGGACGGTTATGAAGTGCTAAGGCAATTGCGTCAGTCCCCGATCAGCAGCCGTATTCCCGTCGTTCTGCTCACCGCCCTCGCCGACCCCCAGAGCGAGGAGTTCGGCCTCTCCCTCGGCGCCGCTGATTACATCACCAAGCCCATCAAACCAGTGGTCGTTCAGGCCCGGGTGCGTACCCAGCTGGAGGCCAAGCAGGCCCGTGACGGTCTGCAAAACCAGAATGCGGCGCTGGAAGCCGAGGTCGCGCGGCGAATGGCGGAAAACGACCTGATCCAGCAGGTCTCCATCCGCGCTCTCGCCCATCTGGCGGAGATCCGCGACCCCGAAACCGGCAACCATATCCTGCGCACCCAGGGCTATGTGCGTCTGCTGGCGAGCGCCCTGGCTGATCACCCCCGTTTCGCCGATACCCTGACCCCGGGTTACATCGACCTGCTGAGCCGCTCCGCACCGCTTCATGATATCGGCAAGGTGGGCATTCCCGACCACATCCTGCTCAAGCCGGGCAAGCTGACCCCGGAGGAGTGGCAGATCATGCGCACCCACGCCAAGCTCGGCAGCGATGCCATCGAGGAGGCCGAACAGGACATGGAGCAGCCCCTGGCCTTCCTCACCCTGGCCAAGGAGATCGCCCACTGGCACCACGAGAAGTGGGATGGCAGCGGCTACCCGGACGGCTTGCAAGGGGACGCCATACCCCTCTCGGCCCGCCTGATGGCGCTGGCAGACGTGTTTGACGCCCTCATCTGCGCCAGGGTCTACAAGCCGGCCATGAGCTACGACGAGGCTCGCGCCCTCATCCTCTCCGGCAGTGGCCACCATTTCGATCCCGATGTCGTGACCGCCTTCGATCGTCATTTCGACGCGTTCGTCACCATTGCCGAACGCTACCAGGATGGCAGCGAGGCCGTGGATGGCTGAGGCTCCCCTGACCCGGGCACATGTGCTCAACGTCGTGCTCACCTATGCCGCCGTGGCAAGCCTGTGGATCCTGCTCTCCGACAAGGCGGTGGAGTGGCTGTTCAGCACCCCTGCCCAGTTCGCCATGGCAAGCACCATCAAGGGCTGGCTCTTCATCCTCATCACGGCCCTCATGCTTTATGCCATGCTGCGTCGTCGCATTGACACCACCGGCAGCACACCTGTCTTTACGAGGCGTCAATGGATCCCCTTCCTGTTGCTCAACGGGCTCATTCTGGCCCTGACCGTCATGGCCATCGCCCGCAACATCGAACTGGCACGCAACAAAGAGGTGGCTCGTCTCGAAGCCATCGCCGATCTCAAGAGCCAGCGCGTCACCGAGTGGCTCGGTACCCACGAGCAGGATATTCACCAGCTCATAAAGGGTCTGGGCAGTACTGATTTCTATCGTCCCAGACACGCACCATCCTCACCCGAAGCGATCACGCCACCACTGGCAAGGCTGCTCGAATTCATCTCGGTACGCGGATTTCACGGTGCGGCCGTGTTCAATCCTGCCGGACAGCCCCTGTGGCATACCCCGGGTGGCGACACCATGAATGCCACGTTGCGTGACGCCCTGCCTCGGCTCGAGCAGGGCAACGTCATGCGTCTTGGTCCCTATCTCGATGATCGCGGTCACGCCAGGCTGGACTTTCTGGTCAATCTGGAGGTCGCTGCAGGACCTGCCCCCGTGCTGGTGATGCAGATAAGCGCAAATCGCTGGCTCGATCAGATCCTGGGGTCCTGGCCCGTCCCAGACAGCAGCGGAGAAGCCATTCTGTTTCGCCAGCAGGGGGATCAGGTCCACTATCTGAGTAGCCTGCGCTATCGCCCGGAACCGGCTCTCACCCTGCACTATCCCGTCACCCACCCCACCCTGCTGGCAGCCCAGTATTTGCGGCTCGCCGAACGCGGCACGCCCCAAGTGCTTTATGGCCAGGATTACCGGGGCAGCGAGGTCTTCGGGGTTGTCTATCCGGTCATGAACACGGACTGGTACCTGCTGGCCAAGATCGACAAGGCGGAACTCTACCAGGCCACCTTCAAGGAGAGCGTCTGGATCGGTCTCATCGGCCTGCTGGTGCTCTTTGTCACCAACGCCGGCATCATCCTGCTGCGCCAGCACACCCGGCTGCAGATGGCCGAACAGCTCCAGCACTCCCAGTCCCAGCGGCTGGAGGCGTTGCAACTGCTCTCCGCCATCGCCGACAGCTCGGAAGACGCCATCTTCGCCAAGAACAAGGAGGGCAGATACATCCTCTTCAACCGGGCCGCCAGCCAGTTTGTCGGCAAGCCGGTTGACGAGGTGCTGGGCCAGGATGATCTGACGCTCTTCCCGCCGCAGCAGGCGCAGATGCTGATGGCATCCGGGCGCCAGGTCATAGAGCGCAACCGGGTGCAGACCGAGGAGGAGTACCTGACCCTGCCCGATGGCGAGCATGTGTTTCTCGCAACCAAAGGCCCCTTGCAAGACAGCGAGGGGCAGGTGATCGGGATCTTCGGCATCTCTCGGGACATCACGGACTTCAAACGGGCCGAGGCCGACTTGCGAGAGCGGGAGGGGCTGTTCCGTGCACTGGTGGAGCAATCCCTTGCCGGGATCTACATCATCCAGCAGGGTCGGCTCTGCTACATCAACCCCTGTTTTGCCCGACTGTTTGGCTATGACACCCCGGGGGCGCTGATCGCCGTTGGCCAGTTGCACGCCCTTGCCGCTCCCAAGGACAGCACCAGGGTCGCCGAGCTGGTGCACGCGTGCGAGCAGGACGCGCGCGATATCCACACCCGCTTCAGTGCCCTGCATCAGCACGGGGAATCCCTGGAGGTCGAGCTGTACGGGCGGCGCGTCGACTACCTCGGCCAGCCCGCCATCATCGGCATTCTGCTCGATGTCACCGAACGGGAGCAGGTTGAACAGGCCCTGACCCGCCAGGCCAGCGAGCTGCGCCAGCAGAACCATGAGCTGGAGCGGTTCAACAAGGTGATGGTAGACAGGGAGCTCGCCATGCTGGCCCTCAAGCACCAGATCAACGGGCTCTCCCGTCAGCTCGGAGTGCCGCCCCCCTATCCCCAGGCCCCCATGCCACCGGAGGATCTCCCATGATGAGCTGGTCACCCCTGTGGCATGTGCGCCCCTCCACCCAGCGCTGGGGGATCTCCCTGCTGGCCGTGCTGCTGCCCGTTCTGATGTTGCAAATCCGGGTCCAGCTGCCCATCGCCTTTGGTGAGCGACCGCTGCTGGTTCTCTTCATGCTGCCCATCATCGTCTGCGCCCTGTTGGGGGGCTTGTTGCCAGGTCTGCTCTGCACCCTGATCACCGCCCTGGTCACCAGCTATTTCATGCTCCCCCCCATTTATTCACTGAGTGTCGAGGCTGGCCAGGATCTGGTGCAATGGTGCCTGCTCATCGCCAACGGTCTGCTCATCAGCGTGCTCAGTGCCGCCTTTCATCGCGCCCGGGCCAGAGAGGTCCTGCGCTGGCAGGAGCTGATGAACACCCAGAACCAGTTGCAGCAGAGCGAGAACCGCTTCCAGGTCACCTTCGAACAGGCAGCGGTCGGCATCGCCCTGGTCTCCCCCGATGGACACTGGCTGCGTGTCAATCAGCGGCTGTGCCACATCCTGGGCTACCGGGCCGACGAGCTCACCGGGATGACGTTCCAGCAGTTGACCCACCCGGACGATCTCTACCTCGATGAGGTCCACATCGCCCGGGTGCTGGCGGGGACTATCCCCCACTACACCCTGGAGAAGCGCTACCTGCACAAGGGGGGCGAGATCATCTGGACCACTCTGACGGTGGCCCTGGTGCGCGACGCCGAAGGCAATCCCGACTACTTCATCTCCATCATCGAGGACAACCGGCAGAACAAGGAGACCGAGGAGGCGCTGCGCCGCAACGAAGCCATACTGCGCGAGTCCCAGCGTCTCGCCAAGATAGGGAACTGGCGCTGGCGCGTGGCCGATGACAGCCACTTCTGGTCACCGGAGATCTATCGCATCTATGGCCGGGATCCGGCCCTCCCCCCCGCCGTCTATCCCGAGGTCAGAAAATACTTCACCCAGGAGGGGTGGCACACGGTGGCCCAGGCCGTCGAGCGCTGCAGGATGGACGGACAGCCCTACGAGTGCGATGCCGAAGTGATCACGGAGCAGGGGGAGACCGCCTGGGTCATTGCCCGCGGGGCGGCGCTCAGGGACAGGGATGGCACCATACTCGAGCTCTACGGCACCGTGCAGGACATCACGGAGCGCAAGCTCGCAGAGCAGCGCCTGCAACACAATCAGCAGATGGCGCTCGATACCCAGCGTCGTGCTCGCCTTGCAGCCCTGAACCTGATGGACGACGCCATCAGTGCACGGGTGCGCGCCGAAACCGTCAGCAGCGCCCTGCGCGAGAGCGAACAGCGCCTGCTGATGGCCCAGGAAGGGGCCCATGTCGGCATCTGGGAATGGGACATGGTCAGCAACCGTCTCTTCTTCTCGCCGGAATGCGCCCGCCTCTATGGCCGCAGTGCCGAGGCGCTCGGCGAGCTGGCCGCCTGGCAAGCCTGCCTGCATCCGGATGACAGGCCCCGCATCGAGCAGTTGCTGGCGGAGCGGGCGGTCAGCGGCGCCCCCGTCGAGCTGGAGTTCAGGATCCTGCTGCCAGATGGCGGCATCCGCTGGCTGGTGAGCAAAGGGAGCGTCTATCGGGACGCCCAGCAGCGGCCCGTGCGCCTCCTTGGCATCCATCTGGACATCACCCAGAGCAAGCTGGCCGAGCAGCAGTTGCGCCAGTTGTCCCTGGCCCTCGAACAGAGCCCTGACGGCGTCTTCATCACCGACACCCGGGCGCGCATCGAGTACGTCAACCCCGCCTTCCTCGCCGCCAGCGGTTACCAGCAGCACGAAGTGATAGGCCGGACCCCGTCCCTGCTGCGCTCTGGCCTCACCCCGGATGCCAGCTATGTCGCCCTGTGGGATGCCATCAACCACGGCCAGCGCTGGCATGGCGAATTCATCAACCAGCGCAAAGATGGCTCCCACTACCAGGTACTGGCCACGGTGTCGCCGATCCGCCAGGAGAGCGGCGAAATCACCCACTACGTCACGGTCCAGGCCGACATCACCGAGAAGAAGCAGCTCGGCGAGGAGCTGGACCAGTATCGCTACCACCTGGAGGAGATGGTCAACGAGCGCACCCGGCAGCTGGCCCAGGCCCACCAGCGGGCCGAAAGTGCCAACCACGCCAAGAGCGCCTTCCTTGCCAACATGAGCCACGAGATCCGCACCCCCATGAATGCCATCCTGGGGCTCACCTATCTGCTCAAGCGCGACACCCGGGATCCCACCGACCTCGAACGGCTGACCAAGATAGACACTGCCGCCCAGCACCTGCTCAGCATCCTCAACGACATCCTGGATCTCTCCAAGATCGATGCGGGCAAGATGACGCTGGATCTGACCGATTTCTCCCTCACCGCCATGCTGGACAACGTCCGCGCCCTGATGAACGACCAGGCCAGGGCCAAGGGGCTCACCATAGTGACGGACATCGGCGATACCCCCGCCTGGGTGCACGGCGACATCACCCGCCTGCGTCAGGCCCTGCTCAACTATGCGACCAACGCCATCAAGTTCACCGAGCAGGGAACCGTCACCCTGCGCGTCAGGCTGGCCCGCCCCCTCACCACCGGCTACCTGCTGCGCTTCGAGGTGGAAGACACCGGCATCGGCATCACCGCTGCGCAGCGCGAGAAGCTGTTCCAGGCGTTCGAACAGGCGGATGTCTCCACCACTCGCAGATATGGCGGCACTGGCCTTGGCCTTGCAATCACCAGCCGGATCGCCGCCCTGATGGGGGGTGAGGTCGGAGTCACCAGCGAGCCAGGCCAGGGAAGCTGCTTCTGGTTTACCGCCAGGCTGTTCAAGGCAAAGGAGGACGCTCCTTCCCGGACCCCGTCCGAGCAGGGGAACCAACAGGCCTTCAGCTTCCCTCGCCACGCCCGAGTCCTGCTGGTGGAAGACAACGCCATCAACCGGGAAGTGGTGCTCGAGCTCCTGTGCCACAGCGGCCTCGTCATCGAGACGGCCGTCAACGGCCAGGAGGCCCTGGCCCTCGTCAACCAGCACCCCTTCGACCTCATCCTGATGGACATACAGATGCCGGTGATGGATGGCTACAGCGCCGCCCGCTCCATCCGGGCCCTGCCCGGCATGGACAGGCTGCCCATCCTGGCGCTCACCGCCAGCGCCTTCGAGGAGGACAGAAAGGCGAGCGCATCGGCCGGCATGAACGATTTCATTGCCAAGCCCGTCACCCCCGCCAAGCTGTTTGAAGCCCTGCAGCGCTGGTTGCCCCAGGGCAAGGTCCCCGAGCTTGCCCCGGATGACAGCACTCGCCATCCCGTGACAGGCCCCCTTGCCCGCCTGCAGGCACACCCGGGTCTGGATCTCGACCAGGGGCTGGCGGCCCTCAACGGCAATCAGGAGAAATACCTGGCCCTGCTTCGCTACTTCATCCATGAGCATGGCCAGGACATGACCCGGCTGCACCGCCACTTGCAGGCCGGGGAGCACAGCGATGCAACCCGCATGGTCCACAGCCTGCGCGGCGTGGCGAGCACCCTGGGGGCACATGAGCTGTCGCGCCACTGCCTCGCCCTGGAGCAGGCCATCGCGGACGGCGACACTGAGCCCACCGGACTCATGTCATCCATCGATGAAGAGATCGCCGCCCTTTGCGCTCTGTTCGGGGACGATCTCGCCGCCCCGATCACCGATCTGGTGCCCCTGGGGGATCAGTGGCGCCAGCAACTGCTGGGTCAGATGGAAGCCCTGCTGGTGCAAAGCGACACCGCCGTGATCCCCCTCTACGAGCAGTATGCCGGTCCCCTTCGCCTCATGCTGGGGTCTCGCAGCGACACCCTGACCAGGCAACTGAAGGCGTTTGATTTTGATGCCGCCCTGCTCACCCTGCGCCAGCATATGGCAACGGACGAGACCCACCCGGACGATCGGGCTCCCCTCCCCGAGGCGCCAGCCTGCCATCCGGGGCAGGTGAAGGGCGACAAAGGGTTGAATCACTGAATGAAGTCATGCATATAGTGGGGTGCCCAGAGGCGACGAGACGGCCTGCCGGGCCTGTCGTTTCCCCCGTCAGGGGCCCCCGTTCAAGGCATGCCAACCCTGTTCCCGTCCGCCGCCCGGGCCAACGCCGGCGGCAGAACGACGTTTCTTTAACCGTGCTTTACATGGAGCAATGAGCATGTTGTCAAAGCGTATTATCCCCTGTCTCGACGTCAAAGATGGCGTGGTGGTCAAGGGCGTGCAGTTTCGCAACCACGAGGTGATGGGCGGCATTGTCGACCTCGCCCGCCGCTACGCCGCCGAGGGCGCCGATGAGCTGGTCTTCTATGACATCACCGCCTCGAGCGACGAACGGGTAGTGGACAAGAGCTGGGTAAGCCGGGTGGCGGAAGTCATCGACATCCCCTTCTGCGTCGCCGGCGGCATCAAAAGCGTGGAGGATGCCCGCCAGATCCTGGAATTCGGTGCCGACAAGGTCTCCATCAACTCCCCCGCCCTGGCCGATCCCACCCTGATCACCCGGCTCGCCGAGCGCTTCGGCGTGCAGTGCGTGGTGGTGGGTATCGACTCCTACTTCGATGCCGCCCTCGGTCAATATCAGGTCAAACAGTTTACCGGCGACGAGAGCCGCACCCGCACCACCACCTGGACCACCCTGGAGTGGGTACAGGAAGTGCAGCGCCGGGGCGCGGGGGAGATAGTGCTCAACGTGATGAACCAGGACGGCATGCGTCAGGGGTACGACCTTGAGCAGCTCAAGCTGGTGCGCGCCGTGTGCAAGGTGCCCCTCATCGCCTCCGGCGGCGCCGGGGCCATGGAGCACTTTCGCGATGCCTTTACCCTGGCCGACGTGGACGGGGCGCTGGCCGCCTCCGTGTTCCACAAGGGCCTCATTCCCATTCCCGAATTGAAACGCTGGCTGAAAAACGAAGGAGTCGCCATCCGTGAATAATCAAGCAGTAGACAATGCATTGCCGCTGGCCGAGCGCCTGGACTGGGCCAAGTGTGAGGGCATGATCCCCGCCATCGTCCAGCATTCCCTCAGCGGCGAAGTGCTGATGCAGGGCTTCATGACCCGCGAGGCGCTGGAAAAGACCCAGACCACCGGCCAGGTCACCTTCTTCAGCCGCAGCAAGCAGCGCCTGTGGACCAAGGGCGAGAGCTCGGGCCATGTGCTCAAGCTCGTCGCCATCACCACCGACTGTGATCAGGACTCCCTGCTCATTGCCGCCGACCCGGTCGGCCCCACCTGCCATCTGGGCAACCCCTCCTGCTTCGACGGCCACCCCGTGCCGCCGCTCGGCTTCCTGGCCGAGCTCGAACAGATTCTGGCATCACGCAAAGGGGCAGACCCCGCCACCAGCTACACCGCCAGCCTCTATGGCAAAGGCACCAAGCGCATCGCCCAGAAGGTGGGTGAAGAGGGGGTGGAAGTGGCCCTGGCCGCCATGGCGAAAGACAGAGAAGAGCTAATCAACGAATCCGCTGACCTGCTCTACCACCTGACCGTCTTGCTGCAAAACGAAGGCTTGGGTTTGAAGGATGTGGTGCAGCGCCTGCATGAGCGCCACACCAAGTAATTATTGAATTCTGTTCAACAAAACGGGCCCTATGGGCCCGTTTCATTTCATGATTGCCCCCTCGCCGGGGATGGCAGGCCCCGCGCCGCCCTCAGCCGATACGGGTCCAGAAGCTCATGTTGACCGAGTCATGGTCAAGCAGGGTCAGGTACTCCCCTGCCACGTCGTTGTGCAGCCACTGCTGGCAGTAGGCTTCCACCAGCGACTGGCTGGGGGCCATCACCACGTCGGCATAGAGGCCGTCGGCGCCGCGCAGCAGGCAGTGCATGATGAGCCCGGATTGCTGGACAAGAAACTCGGACTCGACCCGCCGTGACAGGGCGAGCAAATCAGCCTCCGTCACCCCTTCCCTGAGCCTGAAGGTGGCAAATTCGACGCCCCCTGCCTGTTGCATGTCACCCTTGATGATCATCTTTTTTCTCCGTTGTGGATGGTCTGGAGAACCCAGCATAACGAAGGGCTACTGACAGCCTTGTGTCAGTCCTGAATGACCTTTTCGGCGCCACTGCGCCCAGGGGGGAACGCGTCCGACTGGCGCAGGGCAAGGTAATCGGCCAGGGTCGCGCCAGGTGGTGCCCCTTCTCCCGGTCGGCACGACGCCAGGGTGTCGATGCGATCCACCCTGAAATCCCGGTAGGCCCGGCGCAGCGCACACCAGGCGCCGAGCGTCCAGCATCCGCCCCAGTAGAAGAGCCCGAGGGGAAAGAGCTGACGTTCCGTCCTGCTGGCGCTGGCATCCCGGTAGCCAATGTGCAGCCAGTGACCGGCCGTGATGGCGTCGTGCAACCTGTCCCAGCGAGCGTATGCAGGCTGCGCCGTGGAATAGTCCGGCACCCGCACCACGGGGACGCGAGGTGCCCGGGCCTCCTTGGCGGGCAGGGCCGCCTCAATCTTGGCGAGCAGGGCGCGGGCCGGATCGGCCATCCCCTTGCCCGTCAGCACCGCCACCAGGTTCACCCCGGTGATGAGGGCCTCCAGCTCGGCCGCACTCAGTTGCAACGGGGCCATTTCGAACCCCTCGCTCAGCCGATAGCCCAGCCCGGCTTCCCCGTAAACCGGAATGCCCGCCAAAGAGAGATCGTCGATATAGCGGTAGATGGTGCGCTCCGACACGCACAGGCGCGTCGCCAGATCCCGGGCGGTCAGGGGTTGATGCGCCCGCAGCAGGTTGGTCAGTTGAAACAGTCGGTCCGATTTTCTCACAGGCATCCTCAGGCTGGCGGGACATGGCGGCCATGGTAAGCCGGGACGGGCTCGAAAGGCACGTCTTGTTGGCTGGCGACCGCTACCGGCGAGGCCCTGCTTCTTTGCATCACGCAACACAAAACGGGCCCGCAGGCCCGTTGATGGCGCGGCGCCTTTGTCGTCACACCAACTGCTTGCGCAGCATGAATTTTTGCACCTTGCCGGTGGAGGTCTTGGGCAGCGGGGTGAAGATGATGCGCTTGGGGGCCTTGAAGTGGGCCATCTGCTCGCGGCAGAACGCAATGAGCTCGGCCTGGGTGAGCTCGCGCCCCTCCTTGAGCTTGACGAAGGCGCAGGGCACCTCCCCCCAGGTCTCGTCCGGCATGGCGATCACCGCGGCTTCTTCCACATCGGGGTGGCGATAGAGCACGTCCTCCACCTCCAGGCTGGAGATGTTCTCCCCGCCGGAAATGATGATGTCCTTGGATCTGTCCTTGATCTCCACATAGCCGTCCGGGTGCCAGACCGCGAGATCCCCGCTTCGAAACCATCCCTGTGCCATCGCCTCTTCGCTCGCCGCCGAGTTCTTGAGGTAGCCCTTCATGACGATGTTGCCCCGCAGCACTATCTCTCCCAGGGTTTTGCCATCCATGGGGACCGGCTCGCCGCTGACGGGGTTGATGACCCGCATCTCCCCTTGCAGGGGGGAGGCCACCCCTTGGCGCGCCTTGAGACGGGAGAGCGTGGTGGCATCCTGCCCCTGCCAGCGTCTTTGCGGCTCGCACACCACGCAGGGGCCATAGGTTTCGGTGAGGCCATAGACATGGGTCACGGCGATCCCCATGGCCTCCATGCCGGCGATCACGGTGGCGGGCGGCGCTGCCCCCGCCGTCATCGCCTTGACGGGGTGGTCGAGTCCCTGCTTGAGGGCCGGATCGGCATTGTTGAGCATATTGAGCACGATGGGGGCGGCGCAGAAATGGCTCACCTTGTGTTCGCGCAGCGCCCCGTAGATGGCCGCCGCCTGCACGTGGCGCAGACAGACGCTCACCCCGGCGGTGGCCGCCAGGGTCCAGGGGAAGCACCAGCCATTGCAGTGAAACATCGGCAGGGTCCAGAGGTAGACCGGGTGCTTGGGCAGCTCCCAGGAGAGGGCATTGTTGACCGCATTGAGGTGGGCGCCGCGATGGTGATAGACCACCCCCTTGGGGTTCCCCGTGGTGCCGGAGGTGTAGTTGAGGGAAATGGCCTGCCACTCGTCCGCCGGCAGCCAGCCGGGTTCGTCCCCGTCCCCCAGGGCGATGAACCCCTCGTAGTCGAGCTCGCCGACCAGCTCCCCTTCCCGGTAGAGGGGATCGTCGATGGCGATCACCAGGGGCTGGCTGTCAATGAGAGAGAGCGCCTTTCGCACCAGGGCGCCGAACTCCCGATCCACCAGCACCACCTTGCTCTGGGCGTGCTGGAAGATGAAGGCCATGGCGTCCGCATCGAGCCGGGTGTTGATGGTGTTGAGCACGGCGCCGCTCATGGGCACCCCGAAGTGCGCCTCGAACATGGCCGGCACATTGGGGGCGACGATGGAGACGGTGTCCCCCTCGCCAATGCCGTGACGGCGCAGGGCCGAGGCGAGCTGGCGGCAGCGCCGCTCGGTCTGGGCCCAGCTCTGGCGCAGGGGGCCGTGGATCAGCGCCGGATAGTCGGGATAGACACGGGCGGCCCGCCCCAGAAAGCTCAAGGGGGTCAGCGCCTCGAAATTGGCGGGCGTCTTGCCAAGGCCGGCGTCGTACATGTTCTGCTCTGTCATCGGATCCTTCCTCACAGGGGCACAAAACGGGGTGGCTCTCGCGGTTCACCACGACCGGCATTGCGCCCTTATACGGAGCCAGGACGCCGGCGGGAACCGGATGAAAGGGTATCAAGGGGGGCCGAGCCCAGGTATTAGCGAAACGTCTTAGGGTGGTGAGGAGATGACACATGCCCCCACCGACCACCTTGCCAAGGAGCATGAACGAGCCTCAAATCAATGCCGCCAGCACAAACATCAGACAAACCAGAAGGCACGCCAGTACGTTGACTACGGGGGGCAGCGCCAGTCCCCTGAGCCCCCCACTCACCCACAGGCTGTGCTCACTCCTGTCTATCCACTGAACACCGCCCCTCATCTGATCGCGATACATGACTACCTCTCCATGTGCTAAAAGAGAGCAAAGCATCACGCCAAGACCACATCAAGGCCATAAATACAAATGAATGGTCACCAGGAGATACCAAATGGATAGAGAGAGGACCCTCCCTCGGGACAGAGAAAGCATCGATCACGCCATGTGCCAGTTGTTCAAGCGCCACCTCAAGCGCGCCGGCATCTCGTACAAGGCGCTGGCGGGAGAGTTGAGCATGTCGGAAGCCAGTGTCAAACGACTGCTCAATCAGACTCAACCCTTCACTCTGGACCGCATGCTGGCGATTGCCACGCTCCTCGGCGTTCCCCTCTCCCAGATCCTGACGGAGGCAGAGCAGTTGGCCGCAAGCGTCGTCCACTTCACGCCGCAGCAGGATGCCGCCTTCTGCCAGCGCCCCGAGCTCTACAGCCTGTTGCTGCAGATCCTGCAACAGGGCACGGATCCCGATGCGCTGTGCCAGCACTTCGGGCTCAATGCCCCCTCGCTTTATCTGTATCTGCGCGAGCTCGAGCAGCTCGGACTCGTGGCGCTGCAGAGCGGACTCAGCTTTCGTCTGCTGGTGCCCCGGCACGTGGCATTTCGGGACTCGGCACGCTTCCCCCTGCGCTTCAAGAATCAAGTCATCGAAGGGTTGCAGGCACGCGTCCAGCACCTGACGCCCCGCGATCGTCAGGCCTATCTCATCACCGCCCGGCTTCGGCTGACCGAAGCCGAGTTCATGGAGTACCGCCTTGCACTGGAGACGCTCATGCTGGACACCCTCAAATTGAGCCTCAAGCGTGACCCTGCCACGCCGGATCTGGCGGACTACACCATCCTGGACATGGGCGCACTGGGCAGTTATCAACCCATGTTGCCGCAACCCGTCAACCTCAATCCCTCCACATAGGTCTCTTCTTTGTCGCCAATCGCCGACGCTATTTTTGTGCGGTCACTTTTTGCGCAGTCAGCCCCTGTCGCGATCCCGTGGCCCTTGCCTTGAGCCTGCGGTGCAAAATGCCAAGAATGATCCCAAGCCCTCAACGGGTATGAGTACGAGGAGAAGAGTGATGAACAAATCCATGTTGGCAGGTGTCGGGATCGGTGTGGCCTCTGCGCTGGCATTGTCGGCGGTCGCCAGCGGATCCCTGTTTTCATCAGAGCCCCAGTTTGCCGAGGTGCTGGCCAGCAAGCCGGTGACCGAGACCATCAAGACGCCACGTCAGGAGTGCCGCAACGTCACCCTGACCCACCGCAAGCCGGTGCAGGACGAGCACAAGATCCTGGGTACCGTGGTTGGCGCAGCCTTGGGCGGCGTGGTCGGCCACCAGTTTGGCGGTGGCAGCGGCAAGAAGGTGGCCACCGCCGCCGGTGCCGTGGCAGGGGGTTATGCCGGGAATCAGGTGCAGGGCAACATGCAGGCGGGTGATACCTACACCACCACGGAGCAGCGCTGCAAAACGGTGCAGGAGAGCAGCACCCGCACCATCGGCTATGACGTCACCTACCGCCTCGCCGGCCAGGAAGGGGTGGTACGCATGGAGAAGCAACCCGGCCCCACCATTCCGGTCAAGGATGGCAAGCTGGTACTGAGCAACGCGCAGGGTTGATACTCCGTTAGGAGCGCCCTGCCATGAGGAAGGCCCACCACGACGGTGGGCCTTTTTCATCTTCGCAACCCAACCTGTCTGCAACAGGTCTTCCCAACAAACGTCTTCCCAACTAAGAAAGGGGCCCGCAGGCCCCTTTTCATATTGAGACGTCATCCTCAGTGGCGACCGAAGGGCCACCAGGACTTGTCGTTGTCCAGAATGTCGACCCGGGTCTCCTGCAGGTTGCCCGGCTGGCCACCCTGCAGCGCGGCCAGGCTCACCTTGAACTGCTCGGTGGGTTCCACAAACCAGTCATCGATGATCAGCACCTTGACCGACTTGCTGCCCCCCTCGCCCGCGGCCCAGCTCACCGACTGACCGAACCAGGGCAGGAAATCCAGCCCCCAGCGCGCCGTGACCCCGTCAAGGGCCACCCGGGCCCGGGCCGGCTTGCTCAGATCGCCGCTGCGCACCAGGGGGATCTCGGCAAACCACTGCCCCTCGTTCACCGTGATACTGGCCTGAGCCAGCGAGATGGTGGACGGTGCCAGCTTGTCCTTGATGGTCACCAGGGTCTGGTGCTGATCCCCCAGGGCCGCGCCGCTCGGGTCAAACAGCTCCAGAGTAAAGGTCTCGTCCCCCTCGTGCAGGGTGTCGCTCTTCACCGGGATGCTGATGGTCTGGGGCTCGCTCTGCCCGGCAGCCCAGTGCAGGGTGCCGGTGAGGGGCGCCACGTCGCTTGCGTCCGCGCTGCCATGGACGATGCGATAACTCACGCTAGCCTCCCCATGGCTGCCATCGCGGCGCGCCACGCTCAAGACCAGAGTGTTGCCCTCCTCCACGTTTGCAGCGGCGCTCTCGAGGCTCAATACCCCGGCGGGCGGCAGCGGATACTGGATGGCCACCAGCACGGGATCGTGATCCGAGGCGCTGAAGGGCCCTTCGGATTTCGCCAGCTGGCCGCTGTACTTGCTGCCGTACTCGAAGAAGTTGCTCTCGGCGGAGTTGATGTGCCAATCCTCGATGCCGATCACCTTGGCCGCGAGGCTCGGGTTTGCCAGGGCGTGATCCAGGTTGCCGAGCTCCCCTTCGTAGCTGTAGGAGTAGGTGTCGGTGCCGTGGAAGCGGGTGTTGAGGTTCACAAACCCATACCCCTTGCCCAGGGCGCTGCCGCTCTCCTCAAAGGGCTGACCCGCCAGGGTGGTGAAGGAGGCGCTCATGATCTGGCGCGCCTGGGCGGCCGGATCATAGTCGGTCAGCACCCGGATGGGATCCTCCATGCCATAGGCGTTCATGTCGCCGATAAGCAGCAGATCCCCGGCCAGATCCTTGAGGTGCTCCCCCAGCACCTTGGCGGCGGAGACCCGCAGCGCGTTGCAGTGGCCCTGGCCATCCAGCGGATCGGCGCTGGCGTAGTCGGGGTAATCCTCGAAGCAGGCGGAGCCCTTGGACTTGAGGTGGTTGACCACCAGGGTCAGGGGCGCATCCCCCTTGGGCGAGCTGAAACGCTGCACCAGCGACTCGCGCATCCCCTGATTGATGGTCACCGGTTTGCCGCTGGCGTCCACCGCCTCGGCCTGCTGCACCGGCAGCGCGATAAGGCTGGCGGCCCCCTCCGGGGTCACTTTGGCGGGTCGGTAGATGAGCCCCACCGTGATGGCGTCGGTGCCAATGGGCTTGCCATCCGGCGAGGCAATCCAGCGGTAGTGATCCGCCTCGTCCGGCTGGGCGGCGTTGAGGGCCGTAACCAGATTGGCGATGGCGGAGTTGTCGCCATAGCCGTTGTTCTCGATCTCCATCAGCCCCACCACGTCGGCATTGAGGCGGGTGATGGCGCTGACTATCTTGGTGCGCTGCAACTCGAACTCCGCCACCGTCAGGGCGCCCCGGTTGCTGCCGGTGGGGTTGGCATCCCCGCCCACGACCGTGGTGAAGAAGTTGAGCACGTTGAAGCTCGCGACCCGCAGATCCCCCGCCTCGGCAAGTTCCGGCGTTTCCACCCGATCCCAGCCACTGTGATCTATCTGGCTCGCGTCGATGCGATTGCTGGCCACCAGCCTGAACAGGTTGTAGGAGTAACCAAGCGCCCCCTCCAGCCCGTTGAGCTTGTCGCCGATGCGCAGGTAACCGTCCTCGGCGTTGAAGCCGGGGAACCAGGGCAGCACACCGTCCGGCGCCTTGGCGTCGGTCTCCACCACCAGCTGGTTCTGCTGGTTGCGAAGGGCCCAGTCGCTCGCCTCCTGGCTCATGGCGGCAAATTTCTGGGTCGACTTGATGAGCGGCGCGCCATAAGAGAGCACCAGGTTGTTGCGCTTGCCGTCGTAATCGAAGCTGAAGTTGCGGGTCACCACCAGGCTGGAACCGGGCACCAGCCGTACCTGCATCCCCTCGTGACGCTCCAGCAGCTGGCTCAGGCTCTCGCCCGCCACCGGCAGCAGATCCACCGCAGCCGGGATGGCCCCTTGCGGCCGGGTCACCACCAGCTCGTCTGCGTTGATCTGGGTCTGGTTGAAATACTCCTTCACCTTGCCAGACACACACACCTCGGCCCCCGGCACGACGGCAGCGTTGGCCTTGGTGGTGTAGACGAAGAGGCCGTCGGAGGTAGCCGCATTCCCGTCCCCCTGCTCGTCCTGAATGAAGAAGCCCTTGTAGAGGCCGCTCACTACCTGGGTCACCACGCCGCGGGTGGCGTAAGCCTGTTCCGATTCGAACTTGCCGGCTGGCACCAGGGGGCTGCTGGTGCCGGGGCCCTGAATGGCGGGCACCGGCACCAACTGATCCACCGGGCAGACGAAGGCGGGCGGCTGGGTGCCATCGCAGGGACCATCGCCACTGCAACCCAGGCCACTGGCGTCATCTTTCGGGGCGGCCACGTATTCCTGCGCCGGATCAAAAGGGGACGTCGCATCAGTGCGGCCCATGGTGACGGTGGCCTTGCGGCGCAGGGTCATGTCCAGGGTCGAAACGTTGCCGGAGACCCAGGACGTGCCCGGATCCACCCCTACCTGGCCGAAGCTGTCCACTATCTCGCTGCCGCGATAGAGCACCAGGGCATCGTCGCCGTTGAACACCAGGTTGCCGCTGGTCTGATTGGCCTTGGCCAGGATCTCGGCATTTGCGGAGGGGTTGGCCAGCACCAGACTGGCGCCCGGGGCCAGGGTGCCTTGCAGCGCCAGGCTGTTGGTGGGGGATTCGCTGATGGGTTTGCCGTTGGCGTAGAGGGCCAGCCGGTATTGTGAGAGATCGACGGCGTCGCTGCCGAGGTTGCTCAGCTCCACCGCCTTGTTGTTGCCGGACCCTTCCAGGTATTCGGTGATGAGCAGTTGTGCCTGTGCCTGTCCAGCGAGCGCCAGCCCGACGGCCAGCGCCACCAGAGAGTGTCTTCCTGACATGGTCAGTTTCCTTTTTTATTTGCAGATCATGTTATTGGCGCCCCGCACAAGGCGGGCCGCAGCACCTTGGATGCAGCCATCAGCGGGAGGCATGTCAGCCCCCGGCCGAAACTGCGCGCCCACTCTGCCCCGTCGACGCCGGGGCTGCTGCGAGCTGGCTAACAATGACAACAAAATGTTGCGCCAAGGTGACGGGCAATACCCGAATGGGCAGTGTCTGCCATCGCTGCGCAGTAAGTTGTCGCCCCCCAGCCCCTGCTGGCTGCCTCCGTCAGGGAGCGACATCGGCTCCGGGGCAGACGGGGGGAACACTACGGCGGCCTCTGCCCGGTACCATTTCGTGAACAGCGCCACTCACAGACTCCGAATCATGGGCAAATCCATGGGTGCCATACCGGGCGCCACCCCCTTCGTGGCCCGAGAAGGCAGAAAACCGCGGGATGAGACTCTCTCCTGGTGCTCTTGTGGAACCGGTTCCAGTAATGACAGAAATAACAAGAGAGGGGATGACACAAACGTTTGTTGCTTTTGCGCTCGCGAATGGCAATAGTTCTCACTTTCTTTTTTGACCGTCTCTATTCTCGAGGTGCTACAAGATGTTTCGTCACCCCCTGGCAAAGTTGCTGCTGCTCGGCCAGCTCGTCCTGGTGAGCTGGATGGCGCAGGCCGCCCCCCCCGTTGAAGTGGAAGATGTGATGGGCCGCAAGGTCTCCCTCAGCCTTCCGGCAAGCCGCATCGTGCTCGGTTTCTATCCCGAAGATTACCTGGCGGTGGCCGGTGAAGGCGGCGCCGAACGCCTGGTGGGCATGTCCCTGGGCTGGTTCATGAAGTCCCGTCCCGCCATCTGGTCTCTCTACGTGGCCAGCCAGCCACAACTGGCCAACGTGCCGGACCTTGGCAACGTGCAGGATCAGAGCTTCTCCATCGAGAAGACCCTGGCGGTCAAGCCCGACCTGGTGATCCTGGCGAAGTGGCAATATGAGGCCCTGAGCGCCGACCTGCCACGTCTTGAGCAGGCGGGGATCCCGGTGGTGGTCATCGACTACAACGCCCAGACCCTGGCACAGCACATGGCGAGCACCCTGCTGCTTGGCAAGCTGACCGGCCAGGAGGCCCGTGCCCGGAAGATGGCCGACGAGTACAAGGCCAAGATTGACACCATCACCTCCCGCATCGCCGCCGCGAAGCGCACGCCGCCCCGGGTCTACATCGAGCTGGGTGACAAGGGCCCGGCCGAGTACAGCTACACCTATGGCAAGGACATGTGGGGCGCCATGGCCCTGCTGGCCGGTGGCAACAACGTGGCCGCCCCCTTCGTCGATCGCTGGGGTCCCATCCACCCGGAGCAACTGCTGGCGAGCAAGCCCGAGGTGATCCTGATGGCGGGCTACGAGAGCGTGAGCAGTGCCGTCGCCATGCAGGTCGGCCAGGATGTGTCGGCAGAGACCGTGCGCCAGCGTCTGCAAGGCTTTGCCGCCCGTCCGGGCTGGAGCGAGCTGCCTGCGGTGAAGGAGGGTCGCCTCTACGCGGTCTATCACGGCGCCACCCGCAGCATCATGGATGCCGCCCTCATCGAGTTCATGGCCAAGGCCCTCTATCCGGACCTCTTCCAGGATCTCGATCCCCTGGCCACCTATCAGGCGTTCTATCAGCACTACCTGCCCATCCGTCCCCAGGGCACCTTCATGCTGGGCATTCATCAGCACAACGCGCACTGAGTGTCAGCCGGGGTCTCTCCGGCTCATTCCCTCCTCCACCCGGTGGAGAACCCACCGGCGACCTCAGGTTGCCGGTGACAAAAACGACAAAAAACCACAAGACAAGATGGAGTTCACACGCAGATGACACTTTTCTCCCGCTATGCCAGCCTGGTGCTGGCAAGCCTTTGCTGCTTGTTTGGCACCGCACAGGCGAAAGTTGAAACCCTGACAGATGTGCTGGGACGGGAAGTCCAGGTCGATCTCCCCGCCAAGCGGGTAGTGCTCGCATTTTACTTTGAAGACTACATGGCCGTCGGTGGCGAACAGGCCTTCGATCGGGTCGTCGGCATCTCTCGCGAGGCCTGGGAAGGCTGGCGTCCTGCCAACTGGTCCCTCTTTACCGCCCATCGCCCCTCTCTCAAGGAGATAGCCGACGTAGGCGAGGTAGAAGTGCAGACCTTCTCGGTGGAAAAAGTGCTCGCCCTCAAACCCGACGTCGTCGTCCTGGCCGACTGGCAATATAAAGGTCTTGGCCAGGACGTGGCCCGTCTCGAACAGGCCGGTCTGCCCTTGGTGGTCGTGGACTACAACATGGAACTCCCCGCCAATCACAAGGCCAGTACCTTGCTGCTCGGCAAGATTGCGGGCACCGAGCCTCGCGCTCGCCAGCTCGCAGACGAGTACCAGCATGCCATCGACGAAGTACATGGCCGGATCGCCGCAGCCAATCTGCCCAAGCCCCGTTTCTACGTGGAGTTTGGCAACAAGGGGCCTGACGAATATGGCTTCAGCTATGGCAAGGGCATGTGGGGTCCGCTCGGCCACCTGGCTGGCGGCGACAACATCGCCGCCCCCTTTGTGGAATGGTACGGCCCCATGAACCCCGAGCAGGTTCTGGTCTCCAAACCCGAGGTCATCTTCCTCACCGGCACTGAATCCACCCAGAACCCCACCGCCGTGCTGCTGGGCCAGGGTGTCAATCCCGCGCTCGCTCGGGCACGGCTCCAGGCCTTTACCGAGCGTAAAGGTTGGGCGAACCTGCCAGCGGTGAAGGAAAAGCGCATCTATGGGATTTACCAGGGCGCCTCCCGCACGCTGCTCGATTACACCATGGTCCAGTTCATGGCCAAGGCGCTCTATCCGAGCCTGTTCAAGGAGATGGATCCGCTTGCCAACTACCTCGACTTCTATCGGCGCTATCTGCCGGTCAAGGCAGACGGCACCTTCGCTATCGCTCTTTAACCTTCAACCTTCGTGGGCGCCTCTTGTGGCGCCCGTTTCAGGATTGTCACCATGAATGATTTGGCTGCCCTGCAGCAGACCCTCGCCCGGCAGCGGCAGCGGGAGCGCCGTCGCTGGCACTGGCTCCTGCTGCTCGCCCTGATCCTGTGCATTACCCTGGTGCTCGACATCGCCACCGGCCCCTCCCTGCTGGCCCTGCACGACGTGATCGATGCCTTGATCGCCCCCGCCCAGGCCGATCCCATGACCCGCACCATCGTCCACGACATGCGCCTGCCCATAGCCCTCATGGCCCTGGTGGTCGGTGCCTCCCTCGGTCTTGGCGGCGTGCAGATGCAGACCCTGCTGGACAACCCCCTCGCCAGCCCCTACACCCTCGGGCTCGCGGCGGCGGCGGGCCTTGGCGCGGCGCTGGCCCTCTACACCGGCGGCCTCGGGCTTCCTCCCCTGGTGGCCATCCCGGCCGGTGCCTTCATTGTGTGCATGTTTGCCGCCTGCCTGCTGTTTGGTCTGGCCATGATGCGCCATGTCAGCAGCCAGACCCTGATCCTGGCGGGCATCGCCCTGCTGTTCCTGTTCCAGTCCCTGCTCTCCCTGCTGCAGTTCCTCTCCTCCCCCGAGCTCAACCAGCAGATCCTGTTCTGGCTGTTTGGCAGCCTGATGCGCACCACCTGGGACTCCCTGATCATCACCGCCGTCGTCACCCTGATCTGCACCCTGCTCATCTACCGTGACGCCTGGGCCCTCACCAGCCTGCGCCTCGGGGAAGCCCGCGCCCGCAGCCTCGGGGTTAACGTCGACAGACTGCGCATGAAAACCCTGGTGCTGGTCGCCCTGCTCACCGCTACCGCCACCAGTTTCGTCGGCGTGATCGGCTTCGTCGGCCTGGTGGCCCCCCATATCGCCCGCATGCTGGTGGGGGAAGATCAGCGCTTTTTGATCCCCCTCTCCGCCCTGTGCGGCGCCTGCATGCTCTCGGCGGCCTCGGTGCTCTCCAAGTCCATCATTCCGGGGGCCCTGTTCCCCATCGGCATCGTCACCGCGCTCATTGGCGTGCCCTTCTTCATCTGGTTGATCCTCGGCAGGGGGCGTAAACGTGCTTGAGATAACCCGACTCTCCCTCTCCCTCGGCCAGCAGACCCTGCTGCGGGAACTCGACCTTACCCTGCAGCCGGGTCAGGTCCATGTGATCATCGGCCCGAACGGGACCGGCAAGACCTCCTTGATGCGCACCCTCTTTGGTGAACTGACCCCGGACAGTGGCGACATTCGCCTCGGGGACCAGAGTGCCCGCCAGATGACGCAGGCCAGGTGGCGCCAGCAGTTTGGCTACATGCCCCAGAACATCCAGCTGGAGCTGGACTTGAGCGTCATCGAAGTGGTGGTGCTGGGGCGCCTCGACAGCCTCTCCATGCGCCTCGCGGACGAGGACATCCTGGCTGCCGGCCGCGCCCTGCAGGCGCTCGGCATCGCCCATCTGGCGGATCGCCCCCTCTACTCCCTGAGCGGCGGCCAGCGGCAGATGGTGCTCTTTGCCCAGGTGCTGCTGCGCGACCCCCGCATCATGATGCTGGACGAGCCGGTCAGCGCCCTGGACCTACACCACCAGATGCAACTGATGGAGCACCTGTGCCAGCAGACCCGGGAGCAGCAGTGGATCACCCTGGTGGTGCTGCACGACCTCAACCTGGCCGCCCAGTTTGCCGATCAGCTGATCGTGCTGGCAGGGGGAAATCTGCAGGCCTTCGGCCCCCCCGCCCGGGTGCTCGACGCGGCCCTCATCGAGCGCCTCTACCAGGTGCCGGTGGAGATAAGCCACGATCAGCACGGCATCCCCTTCCTCAGAACCCTGCGAAAGACATCATGACACAGTGCTGCGCCACCCCGGCGACCACCGCCCCACGCGCTGGCGGGAGGCGATCATGAACGGCGCCTCCTACTGGCGGGACTGGCAGGGCATGAGCCCGGCCGCCCGCCTGCTCATCACCAACGGGCTCGCCTTCAACCTCGGCTTTTACATGATGATGCCCTTCCTCGCCCAGCACATGGGCAGCGGGCTGGGCCTGGCCGGCTGGGCCTGCGGCCTCGTCATGGGGATGCGGGTCTTCAGCCAGCAGGGGCTCTTCCTGTTGGGCGGTACCCTTGGAGATCGCATCGGCTACCATCCCGCCATCGTCTGGGGCTGCCTGGTACGATCCTTGGGCTTCGTGCTGCTGGGCTGGGCCGAGTCCCTGCCCATCCTGCTGCTGGCCGCCGCCCTCACCGGCTTTGCGGGGGCCCTGTTCACCCCCTGCGCCCAGGCCTACCTTGCCAGCGAATGCCACAACCCGAGCCAGCGTCAGCGCGCCTTCGCCCTGCACAATCTGGCCAGCGAGGCGGGCATGCTGCTTGGCCCCTTGGTCGGCCTCACCTTGACCCAACAGAGCTATACCCTGACGGGGATCCTGGCGGCGAGCCTCTTCGCTCTGCTCGGAGTGCTGCAATACCGGGTGCTGCCCAAACGCCCGGTGAGCAACCAGAGCCCCCGTGGCGCCATCTTGCGCCAATGGGGGGAGATAGTGCGCCAGCGCCCCTTCATGGGGTTCACCCTGCTGGCAGGCAGCTACCAGATCCTGTTCCACCAGCTCTATCTCGCCCTCCCCGCCCATATCCAGAGCCTGCCGGACGCCACCCACCTGCTCGGCGGCGTCTTCACCCTCTCGGCGGTGATCGGTGTCGTGCTCCAGCTCCCGGCCTCCCGCCTGGTGGAACGCCGCCTGGGGGTGCCGCTCGCCATGGGGCTGGGGATAGGCATGATGGGCCTGAGCTATCTCGCCCTGCCCCTGCTGGCACCCTGGCCGACGGCAGGCGTGTTGACGCAGGTGGCCCTGCTTTCCCTGGGCTCCATCCTCTGCTTCCCGCTCTTCGCCGCCCAACTGCCCCGCTACGCCCCCCCTGAGCAGCTCGGCAGCTACTACGGCTTCTATGCCAGCGCCGGGGGCGGCATGGCGCTCATTGGCAACCTGCTCATCGGCTTTATGCTGGGGGATGCGGGCAGCCGCCCCGCCACCGCCATCTGGTGGCTGCTGGCACTCGCCGGCCTGCTGGCGGGGTTTGGTCTCTATACCCAACTGCGCAAGGATGGCCAGGTGCAACCTGCTCCCCATCAATAAACAGGGCGGCCAAGGCCGCCCTTTTTTATCCCATTCATCCCTCTCCGATCCCCAGCCTTTTCATCTAACCCGAAACAGGGCTATATGCTTGGCATCAATCGCACTCTAATCAGATATATACACTGTACCTTCCATAATGCCTCCAGGAATGGACCTGTTTGCACCCACGATGCCATGTATATCCTCTTGTTTTGTTGGCTTTACAATTAATGGCGCACCCGCTATTAATTGATTGCCGCTGTTTCATAAGAGGAGCGGTGTAAGGCTGATCCGCCTAAGCCGGTCAGTACCCGCTCTGAGTCTATACAGACCGACGGGACTTCAACTTGAACCGAAGTCCGTCCGGCCACCATCCAATCCATACCGTCACGGACTTCAATATCAAACTTATTGAGGTCACGACCATGGGTAACATCGCCAAACAACGCCATCAGGCTGCAGTTCGTCAATCCTTTCACTGCTTCTATTGCGGACTGCCGATGTGGGAAGCCTCCCCTGCCGCACTGATGCATCAATACCGCCTCACCCCTGCCGAAGCACGGCTGTTGCAGTGCACGGGGGAACATCTACAGCCACGCAGCAACGGCGGTTCGAACCAGCCTGCCAATATCGTGGCCGCCTGTCGGCACTGCAACGGCACCCGCCACAAAACCCCCAAGGTGCTATCCCCTGAGCAGTATCAGAAAAAGGTACGGGCACGGGTGGGTAAAGGGGGCTGGTTTCCGAAAGGGATCACCAGCAAGGTAAAGGGGAACAAAACCAATCGGGTTTAAGGCCGTAGGTTCGATTTGCGAAGCGTAATCGGACATTCGCGATAGCAATAAAAAGGACGCCATCAGGCGTCCTTGAAAACAAAATCGGGTCAACTCCCCAGATGCAGCGCCAACCAGACCGCAAAGGGGATCACCACCACAGAGAGCGCATTGCCGCCGAGCACGATGCTGGCCACCTTGTCGGGCTGGCACTGGTACTGCTCACTGAGGATGTAATTGAGCACCGCCGGGGGCAGCGCCACCGACAGCATCAGGAGTGGTATCCAGTCAGGTTCGAGGGGCAGCAGCCAGACGGCGAGCCCCAGGGAGATGGCTCCCGCCAGCAGGTAGAGCAGGTTGCACTTGATGGCCAGCCCCAGATGATCCAGCTCCCCTTCCATCAGCCGGATGCCTAAGGCAAACAGCATCAGGGGCACCGCTATCTGACCGAGCAGGGCGGCGCTGGTCACCAGGTATTCCGGCAGCGGGATATGCAGGTTGGCCACCAGCAGCCCGGCGAAGGCGGCCCAGAGCACGGGGCTTCTCAGCCAGCCCCAGCGGGAGCTGCTGGCCGAGAGGATGAACATGCCCACCGAGAAGTGGAGCAGGTTGGAGAGCACAAAGAGGATGACGATGGCGCCGAGCTGCTGCTCGCCAAAGGCGAGCACCATCAGCGGAATGCCGAGGTTGCCGGTGTTGCGAAACATGGCGGGCAGGATCAGTGCGGCCCGCTCTATCTCCTTGAGTTTGAGCAGGGAGAGCAGCAAGCCGGGCAGCAGGATGACCAGGGCACCGGCCCCCACAAGGGGCAGGTGCGCCGCGAGATCCAGGGGGTATTTCACCAGGGCCGAGAAGACCAGCGCCGGAGTAAAGAGTTCGATATTGGCCCGGTTGACATAACCCAGGGCCCCGCCCGGTCGCAGCCGTCCATAGAGGGCGCCAAGGCCCACCACCGCAAACACGGGAATGACGATATTGAGCAGGGCGCTGAACATGGGTATCCCGTTTACAGTTCGCGGGCCGGGCGTCCCATCAGCACCACGGGGTCCAGCGTCACCTCCTGGCTGCCGTTGCTGACCCAGAGCTGGCCGTCGGAGATGGTGCAGGTGAGCTGCATGGTGCGCTCCACCATGGCCGCCAGGGGCAGGGTCTGGCTGTCGGAGAGTTCGATGACGCTCAGGTTGTCGTGCAGACCGAGCTTGCCCTGGTTCTGCTTCCACCAGACGCTGGTGCCACGACCGCCATAGAGGTAGAGCACCACCTGGCGAGAGCGGTTGCATGCCTTCTTGAGACGGCGCTCGTCCGGCTGACCCAGCTCAATCCAGAGTTCAATCTCGTCGGAGTAGTTCTTGCACCAGAGCTCGGGCTCGTCGTCGGCTGAGAGCCCCTTGGTGAACTCCAGCCGCTCGGCGGCATGCCAGGCGAAGGCCGCGAGGCGGATCATCATGCGCTCGTCGGTCTCGGAGGGGTGACGGGCCAGGGTGAGGGAGAAGTCCTGATAGAGATTGCGATCCATGTCAGACAAGCTGATCTGGGCCTTGAAGATGGTTGCCTTGAGCGCCATAGAAGTCGTGAATACCTGATAAAAGAGAAGGGGGCGGACATGCCGGGCGTCAGTGTAATCAAAATGGCCGCCGGGTTCGACCGTCTTGCGCTCCCTTTACCCCATCAGGGGCGGGACAAGTGCTTCAGAAGACACAAAAAACAAATGCCAGTCGTGAGACTGGCATTTGGCGGCATGAACGAGAGTGACTCACTTCTCGGCGGACTTGACCCCGAAGGCATTGAGCAGCAGGCAGCAGGTCACTGCCACTGCCACGAACCCGCTCAGGAAGATAAAGGGCATGGCCCCATACCCCAATACAGTCCAGATGGTGTGTTCAAGCAGACTCATAGTGTGTCCTTCATCCAGTGAAATGGGTGTCCCTTTCGTGACGGGGTCGCCCCCGTTCCTGATGAGACTATTTGACCTCAACCCGCGCCTGAGTCCTATGCCACCAAAGTAATAAATGGGGCACCTGTTTGCGCCAGATCAAGGTTTTACCCCTCTCCGCCCCGTTTTTCTTCGCGCCCTCGCCCCAAACCGGAAAGGTACGCCCAACAAAAAGCGAGGCGACCTTGGGGTCGCCTCGCTCGATGCATGCCGTCGAGAGCCATCAGTAGAAAGTCTGCTGCTCCGCCGCCATCGCTTTCAGCCGCGCACAGGGGGCGAAGCGGTCGCCAAAGCGCTTCTGATGGTGCTCAAGACGCCCCACCAGATAGTCGATGCCGAGGCTGTCCATGTAGCGGAACGGACCGCCCAGGAAGGGAGGGAAGCCGATGCCGAAAATGGCGCCGATGTCGCCGTCCCGGGCCGAGGCCACCACGCCGCCATCCAGGGCCATGGCCGCTTCGTTGAGCATCAACAGCACGCAGCGCTCGGCGATCTCCTGCCTGGCAAGCTTGGCCTGGGGCTTGACGCCCAGCACGTCGTAGACGCTCGCGTCCACCGTCTTCTTGCCCTCCTTGCCGGTGAGCTTGTTGCGCGGGGCCGCCTTGCCATAGAGATAGAAGCCCTTGCCGTTCTTGCGCCCCTTGCGATCGTCTTCCAGCAGCTTGTCAAAGGCCTTGGGCGCCTGGAACTGCTCGCCACCCAGCTCTTTTTCGAGGATGGGGGAGATCTTGGCCCCCACGTCGATCCCCACCTCGTCCAGCAGGGTGATGGGGCCGACCGGGAAGCCGAAGTCGAGCAGAGCGCCGTCCAGTACCTCCACCGGCTCCCCTTCCAGCACCAGGCGCGCCGCCTCGTTCATGTAGGGCGCCAGGATACGGTTGACGTAGAAGCCGGCCTCGTCCTTCACCACGATCGGGGTCTTGCCCTGGGCCCGGGCGAAGGCCAGGGTGGTGGCCACCGTCTCGGCGCTGGTACCCGCGTGGGGAATGATCTCGGCGAGCGGCATCTTGTCCACCGGGCTGAAGTAGTGCAGCCCCACCACCCGCTCCGGATGCGTCGCCGCCGAGGCGATCTGGTGGATGGGCAGGGAGGAGGTGTTGGAGGCAAACACGGTGTGCTCCCCGCACTCGCGCTCCACGTCCTGCACCATCTGGTGCTTGAGGTTGATGTCCTCGAATACCGCTTCCACCACCATGTCCACCCGGTGGAAACCGGAATAGTCCAGGGTGCCGGTGAGCAGGCTCATCTGTTTCTCCAGCTCGCTGCGCAGCAGTTGGCGACGCTTGAGCTTCCTCGCGAGAAGGTCGTAGCTGTAACGCATGGCATTGCCGATGCCGGCGCTCGCCACATCCTTGATCCGCACCGGTACCCCCGCCTTGGTGGCGGTGACGAAGGCAATACCCCCCCCCATCAGGCCGCCCCCCAGCACGGCGGCATGACCCACCTTGCGCGGCTCGGCCCCCTGATAGCTCACCTCTTTCTTCATCTCCGTGGTGGCGAAGAAGAGGGAGCGCAGGGCGGCGGATTCCGGCGTCATCACCAGCTCGCCGAAGTGGCGGGCCTCGGCCTGCAGGCCGGCCTGCATCCCCTCCTCCACGCCGATGCGCACCACCTCGATGATGCGCTCCGGTGCCGGGTAGTTGCCCCGGGTCTTGGCCTTGACCCCCTTGCGGGCCTGATCGAACAGCACCTTGCGACCAAATTTGTTGGTCTCCAGCACCTTGCCCTGCAGATCCCGTTTCAGGTGGTGGCGCGGCTTGCCCTTCTTGGCAAGCTTGATGGCGGCCTCCAGCAAAATGGACGGGGGCACCATGTCATCCACCAGCCCGAGCTTCCTGGCCTGTTTGGCCCGCACCTGCTTGCCGGTCAGCATCAGATCCAGTGCCTTGGCCACCCCGATGAGGCGCGGCAGGCGCTGGGTACCGCCGGAGCCCGGCAGCAGGCCGAGCTGCACTTCCGGCAGGCCCAGTACGGTTTTACCGTGATCGGTCACCACCCGGCCATGACAGGCGAGCGCCAGCTCCAGCCCGCCGCCAAGGCAGGGGCCGTGAATGGCGGCGATCACCGGGATCCCCAGGGCTTCGATCTCGGCGAACACGTCCTGTCCGGCCCGGGACAGCGCTTCGGCATCCTGGGCGCTGGTGCAGGCCGCCAGCATGGCGATGTCGGCCCCGGCAACGAAGGAGTCCTTCTTGCCGGAGACGATCACCAGACCGATCAGATCCCCGTTCCCCTTTACCTCGGCCAGCAGAGTGCGGATCTCGTCCGCAAAGGAGGCCTTCAGGGTGTTCATGGTCTCACCGGGCACATCCATGGTGAGGATGCCGATGCCGTCTTTGCGAATATCCAGAGAAAAAGTCTTGGCACTCATCATTCCACCTCCAGCACCATGGCCACACCCAGCCCACCCGCGGCACAGGCGGTGTTGAGCCCCAATCCCCCACCCCGGCGCCGCAGTTCATGCAGGGTCTGGGTGATCATGCGCGCCCCGGTGGCGGCAAAGGGGTGACCAAAGGCCAAAGAGCCGCCGAGCACGTTGAACTTCTCCATGTCCACCTCGCCGATGGCCTGATCCCGGCCCAGCCTGTCACGGGCAAATTCGGCGCTTGCAAACATCTTGAGGTTGGCGAGCGTCTGGGCAGCAAACGCTTCGTGCATGTCGATGAGGGTGAGATCCCCAAGGGTGATGCCGGCACGGTCCAGCGCCAGCGGCGTGGCATAGGAGGGGCCCATCAGCATGTCCTGCCATACGTCGATGGCGGAAAACGCGAAGCTGCGGATGTAACCCAGCGGCTCCAGACCCAGCTCGCGGGCACGCCCTTCGCGCATCATCAGCACGGCGGCGGCGCCGTCGGTAAGCGGAGTGGCGTTGGCGGCCGTCACCGAACCGTGGGCCCGGTCAAAGACCGGTTTGAGCTTGGCGTAACTCGCCAGATCCGAGCTTTCACGGATGTTGTTGTCCCGCTCCAGCGGCGACTTGTAGGGGGGCACGTGGGCGGTGAACACCTCGCCACTCAATTTGCCCTGGGCCCAGGCTTCGGCCGCCAGGGTGTGGGAGCGGTGGGCCAGCGCATCTTGCGCCTCGCGGCTGATCTGGTGGGTCTTGGCCATCTGCTCGGCGGTCTGCCCCATGGAGAGACCGGTGGAGTACTCGGCCACGGCCGGGGGCACCGGCAGCAGGTCCTTCAGGCGCAGACGGCGCAGAATATTGAAACGCTGCTGGAGGTTGCGCGCCTTGTTGAGATCCACCAGGGCGCGGGCCAGAGACTTGCTGACCC
This sequence comes from Aeromonas sp. TW 6, assembly GCF_013168745.1. Taxonomy (NCBI): domain Bacteria; kingdom Pseudomonadati; phylum Pseudomonadota; class Gammaproteobacteria; order Aeromonadales; family Aeromonadaceae; genus Aeromonas; species Aeromonas sp. TW 6. Next base: position 63,517 of record NZ_JABERS010000017.1, read on the forward strand.
CGATGGGCAGCACGGAAGAGGAGTCGGCACCGCCGGCAATGGCGATGTCCACCGTGCCGGCCATGATGGATTCGGTGACGTTGGCCACCGCCTGGAAACTGGTGGCGCAGGCGCGCGACACGCTATAGGCATCGGTGCTGACGCTCATGCCGGTGCCGAGCACGATCTCCCGGGCGATGTTTGGCGCTTCCGGCATCTGCACCACCTGGCCGAACACCAGCTGGTCGATGAGCTTGGGGTCGAGATCGGTGCGGGCGAGCATCTCGCTCACCACCAGTTTGCCCAGATCCACCGCAGGCACGCCGTGAAAAGCGGTGGCCTGCTTGGCAAAGGGGGTGCGCAGACCCGCCACGACGGCTATCCGTTCGCCCTGGCGAGTCGTCAGTTTCAATGGCTGTTTCATCCTGGCTCCTTGGGTTAAAAAGGCAGAGGTCTGACCTCATTGCGCCACATCTTAACAATCCAATCACAACTTTCATACGGCTGATTGAAACTAAATTGTCCCCATCTTGCCACCCTCCCTCGCCCTTGTGAGCCAACTGGGGTATAAAAAGATCAACTTCCATAAAAACAACGGGTTTATCGCATGGCAGCGGCCGAGTTCAGAGCACTTGGAGACTATCTGGGCAGCCAGATCCTGGGACAGGGTCCCCTCATCGAGGGGCTGCTGATCGCCCTGTTATGTGAAGGACATGTGCTGATCGAGGGTGCCCCCGGTCTTGCCAAGACCCGGGCGGTCAAGGCGCTGGCCGGTGCCGTGGAGGGGCGCTTTGCCCGTATCCAGTTCACCCCGGATCTGCTCCCTGCCGATCTCACCGGCAGCGAGGTCTTCCATCCCCAGGATGCGAGCTTCGTGTTTCAACCCGGTCCTCTGTTCAACCATCTGGTGCTGGCGGACGAGATCAACCGGGCGCCGGCCAAGGTGCAATCCGCCCTGCTGGAGGCCATGGCCGAGCACCAGATCACCGTGGGCAAGAAGAGCTGGCGCCTGCCCTCCCTCTTCATGGTTGCCGCCACCCAGAACCCCATCGAGCAGGAAGGGACCTATCCCCTGCCGGAGGCCCAGCTCGATCGCTTCTTGCTCAAGCTGCTGGTGGATTACCCCAGCCCCGCCATGGAGCTGGCCATCCTCCAGCTCAACGCCCGCGGCGACGCCCTGCCGACGCCGCCGGTCACCCTCAGCCAGTCCGACCTGCTGGAAGCCCGCACCGCCGTTCAAGGGGTACAGATGCAGGGGCGCCTCGAGCACTATCTGGTGCAACTGGTGTGCGCCACCCGCCCCGGCAGCGGCCGGTGCCCCGAGCTAGACCCCCTGGTCGCGGTGGGGGCCAGTCCCAGAGCCAGCATCGGCCTCGCAAGAGCCGCACGGGCCCGGGCCTGGCTCGCCGGGCGCGACTTCGTGCTGCCCGAAGACATCCAGCAACTGGCGCCAGCCGTGCTGCGCCACCGCCTCATCCCGAGTTATCAGGCGCTGGCGGACAACCTCGATAGCGAGGCGCTCATCGCCCTGCTGCTGGATGCCATTCCATGCCCCTGAGCCGACCCCCACAGGCAGCCCTATCGCCATGACCCCCGTCGCCGAGCCCCAGGATCACCCCGACATCGCCCTCACCCTCGAGCGGCTGCTGGCGGTGCGCCTCTGGACGCGCCAGGGCGAGCGTGCTCGCATTCATCAGGCGGCCCAGGGGCGTATCGGGCGCCAGCCCGGGCTCCATTTCAGGGAGCTTCGCCTCTATCAGGCCGGTGACGAAGTGCGTCACATCGACTGGCGGGTCACCGCCCGCCTCGGTCGCCCCCACACCCGCCTCTACGGGGAAGAGCAGGATCAGGCCCACTGGTTGCTGCTGGATCTCTCACCCGCCATGTACTTTGGCTCCCGCGCCCAGCTCAAGGCCCGCCTTGGCTGCGAGCTGGCCGCCGCCCTGCTCTGGCAGGGGGAGAAACAGGCCAATACCTTGATCTGCCAGGGCGCAGCCCCCCACACAGAGCACCAACGCGGCTCTCTCATGCCTCTGCTGGAAGCGCTCTGCCACCATTACGAGGCAGGGCTGGATCGCGCCCCCCCGCCTAGGACGCTGGCCCAGACCCTGGCACGACTCACCCTGCCCCACGGGGCCAGATTGACCCTGATAAGCCATCACCAGGCACCGGACCAGGCCCTCTGCCAGCAGTTGCAACGCCTTCGCCTGCGCCACGATATCCACTACTGGCAGATCCGCGATCCCCTGGAAGCCGCTCTGCCCGAGCAGGGGCAGCTGGCAGTGCAGGCAGGCAGACACAGCGGTTGGCTCGCGGGAGAAGATCCCCGCTTTCGCGCCCGCTACCAGAGGGCGGCCGACGAGCAGGCCGAGGCCTGTCGCCAGCAGTTGCTGCCCCTGGTGACGCGCCTCTATCGCCTCGACAACGGCGCCACCCTGCAACGCCAGTGGCAGGAGGGCGGATGCCGTCTGTTTTGAAGGGGGAGCAGGGCGTGCCCGCACCTGATGCATATCGCCAGCCCTCGTCCAGCGAGGCCTTGCAAGCCATTCGTGCCGAGCTGCGCGACATCCACCAAGGCCCCGCTCTCGAGCCTGCACAGGATCCTCGCCTGATGGCCCTCGGGGGGCTGCTGATCGCGGCGATCGCCGCTTGCCTGATCGCCACGACGGCCCTCACCCTGTTGCGCCAGCGCCGCTGGGCGCATCGGATAGACTGGCAGGCCGACGATCTCGTCCCCAAGCTGCAGGATGCCCTGCGAGAAGCGGCCATGGCCCGCTGGCCCGAGGCGGCCCCCCTGCAAGGGGAGGCCTGGCTCGCCTGGCTGGACAACAAGGGGGGGAGCGATTTTTCCCGGTTTGCCGCCCAGTGGCCGCTCTGGCTCTATGGGGGCAGAGTGCCCGATGAGGCGCAGCGCAAAAGATTGCGCCTCGCCTATCTCGCCTGGGGGCGACGCTGCGTCAGCGCGCCGCGATTCCCGGCAAGCAAGCGAGGGGCCCCTTCCCCGGAGGGTACGCGATGATCCTCGCCTGGCCCTGGTTTTCCCTCGCCCTCGCCCTGCCGCTGCTGGTGCGCTTCGGCCTGCCTCCCATGAAGGGGCGCAAGGGAGGAAACCGGCTCGTTCATGGAGGTTTTCCCCTGCTCCAGCCCCAGGCGGGGCAGCCCTTGTGGCGCATGATGATCTGCTGGTGTGCCCTGGTACTGGCCCTGTGCCGCCCCCAGTGGCAGGAGCCCCCGATCATTCACTACCAGAGCAGCCGGGACCTCATCCTGGCGGTGGATCTCTCCGACAGCATGCGCACCCAGGACATGCTGGATGACGGAGAGCAAACGGACAGGCTTGCCGCGGTGCGCCAGCAGATAAGCAACCTTGTCGCCTCCCGCCCGGGGGATCGCATCGCCCTGGTCGTCTTTGCCGATCACGCCTATCTGCTCTCCCCCCTCACCCAGGAGACCGGGGCCCTGCTCACCCTGGCCAGGGAGCTCGATTTCGATCTGGTGGGGCGCACCACGGCCCTGGGGGAAGCCATCCTGCTGGCACGCCAGCACGCCGACCCCACCCGCCCCACCGCCCTGCTGCTGGTGACGGACGGGCGCAATACCTCGGGCAATGCGGATCCCCTGACCGAGGCCAGGCTCGCCGCCAAAGCCGGCATCCGTCTCTATACCCTGGGGGTGGGCGCCGACCCCGACACCTTCGCCGGGCCCGCAGGGGACGCCGATCCCAGTGCCGAACTGGATGAAGCCCTGTTGCAGCAGTTGGCGACGCTGGGAGGAGGCCGCTATTTTCGCGCCCGCAACCGGGGCGATCTCGCCGCCATCAACCAGGCCATCGACACCCTGGAGCCCCTCGCCCGGCCCCAGACCCTCTCCCGGCCCCACCAGGAGCTCTACCCCTGGCCACTGGCCCTGGCCTGGCTGCTGCTCTGCTGGCCAGCCCGCTGGCACATCCCCCTGTCACACAGGCCATCCCATGAGTAGGCAGGCCATGATGGTGGCACCATGGAGCTGACCTTGCTGCGCCCCCTCTGGTTGCTGGCCCTGCTCCCCTGGCTGTGGCAGGGGTGGCGCCGCCGCGATCCCGGCTTGCTCTCCCCGGCCATGCAAGCCTATCTGCTGCCGAGCCGCCATCGGGCCATCCCCTGGCGCTGGCTTGCCTGTCTGCCGGTGATCCTGGCGCTCTCGGGCCCCGCCCTGCGCCAGCAGAGTCTCCCTATGCCGAGCCCGGCCCTCGATATCTGGCTGCTGGATCTATCCGACTCCATGCTGGCACAGGATCTGGCGCCGGACCGGGCAACCCGGGTGAGACTGGGATTGCAAGAGATGCTGGCCGACATAGCGCGGCAGGACGCGGCCCATCCCATCGCCCTCATCCTGTTTGCCGGGGATGCCTACCTCGCCATGCCTCCCACCCGGGATCATCAGGCCATCGCCCTGCTGCTGCCGGACCTGCGCCCGGCCATCATGCCTGTCCAAGGCAGCGCCCCCGAGCGCGCCGTTGCCCTGGCCCTCACCCTGATCCCGCCGGGCCAGTCCGCCCGTCTGCTGCTCGTGACCGACGGCCTCTCCGGGACAGCGCGCGATCGCATCGCCGCCCTCTGGCCCTGCCTCAACGACCTGTTCTGCAAGGCAGGCTCGGCCCCGCGGCTCGACATCCTGCTGGCCAGCGGGGGCAAGGAGACCCGGCTGCCCGGCGTGGCTGCCGAGCGCTGGCAGCTCGGCAGCCCGATCGGCCACACCTTGCCGGCGCCCGACGAGGAGGCCATGACCGCCCTTGCCGCCAGTACCGGAGGCAGGCTGGCCTGGCTTGATTCCGGCCTGCCCCGCTTTGCCCCCCTGCCCATGGGCCAGACCCTGACGCAGGGGCAATCCCGGGATCTCGGCCCCTGGCTGCTCATCACCTTGCTCCCCCTGGCGCTGCTGGCGCGGATCGGCGCCCACTGGCTGCTGGTGATCCTCGTCATTGGCGTCGCGCCCCCTTCCCTGCAGGCGGCCTCCCGACAAGATGAAGAAGGCTGGCAGGCTTATCGCCAGGGACACTATCGGGAAGCGGCCAACGCCTTCCAGGATCCGGTCTGGCAAGGCAACGCCTGGTATAGAGCCGGGGATTACGCCAGGGCCGTCGCCGCCTATGGCAGGGCAAACAGCGCCACCGCCCACTACAACAGGGGCAATGCCCTGGTCTGGCTCGGGGATCTTGCCGCTGCGGAGCAGGCCTATCTGAGCGCCCTTCGCCTTGAACCTGGGCACAGGGATGCCTTGCACAACCTGGCCCTGCTGCGGGCCAACCCGCCACAGTCGGCGCCCTCGGCAAATGCCCCGGCGCAGGCCGACACTCCCGACCCCGCCCGCGCCTCAGAGGCTCCCCGCCCCCCGGCGCCCCCCGTGCTGCTGCTGGAGCAGCGCCTTCGCAAGGAGGCCCTGCGCCGCCCCCTGCTCAAGGTGGAGGAGCCCTGGTGATCCTCGTGCTGCGCTTACTCTCCCCCCGGATCGGCTGCTGGCTGCTGCTCGCCCTGTGCGCCATGCGGGTGCAGGCCGCTCCTGTCGAGGCCGAGCTGTTGCCGGGGGCGAGCGAGCGCGACTGGCTGCTCGTCATCGAGGCCGACGGGCTGCACCGCGATGAGGATCTCAACCTGCAACCGCTGCTGCGCCAGTTTGCGGTCGGGCGGGTCAGCATACAGCGGGTCAGTGCCCAGAGCCGCAGCCTGACCCGCTGGCAGATCCCCCTGCACCTGCTCGATACCAGCCCGCGCCAGGTGCCCTCCCTGCCCCTTGGCGCCGATCTCACCCCCTCCCTGGCGGTGCCGACACGTTCTCTGGACGGCACCCTGATACCGACACAAGACCCGGTATTCTCTCCGGTCGAGCTGCAGGCCCGGGTGCTCCATGAGGGGAATCTCTACCCCGGCCAGCCCTTCATCTATGAGCTGACCCTCTGGCTGCCTGCCAACCTGGAGGCCCCCAACCTCGGCGAGCCCATCACCCCGGCCTTTACCATTCGCCGCCTTGGCGAGGACCGCTGGGACTCTCCCACCAGCCCCGGCCTGCCCGGGCGTCTCACGCGAAAATGGCTGCTGCAGGCCAAAGGACCCGGGCTCCATCCCGTCGAATCCCCCCGCTTTCAGGGGCGGTTGCCGCCCCAGGATGCGGCCGGTGCGACCGCGCCGGGCAACGCGGGGGATCTGCTGTCCGCCAGGGCGGCGACCCTCTTCATCAAGGTGGACAAGGCCCCCTTGGAGCCGGTGGCGAGCAGCCTGGTGTTGCGCCAGCAGTTCAGCCCGGCCCAGGCCAGGGTGGGTGAGCCGGTGATCCGCACCCTCACCCTGGTGTTGGAAGGGGGGGATGGCAACCGCCTGCCCCCCTTGCCGGCCCCGCCCCTGCCCGCCGGCCTCTCCATGAAGCCGGACGGCGAGCAGCAACAGGAGCGATTCGTGGCCGAGGGGGCGCTACGCTTCGAGCGCCAGTGGCGCCAGGCCCTGACCGCCGACGAGGCGGGGCGCTATGTGCTGCCCCCCCAGACTCTGCGCTGGTTCAACACCCAGAGCGGTCGCATCGAGGAGGCGCGCCTGCCCGCACATCCTCTGGTGTTCACGGCAAGGGAGAGCGCCACTCCCGCCTCCCCCACACCGGGGACCCAGTATCTCTATTGGGTGCTCCTGGCCATCCTGCTGCGGGCATTCATGCGCCGCTGGCCGCGCTGGCGCGCCTTCTATCGCCTGCAACGGGCCCTCGCCACGGGCTCTCCTGACGAGGCCAGGGAAACCCTGCTGACCTGGGCCGTCCTGCGCTGGGACACCCCCTGTCTTCATCTGGCCAGGCTGCCCTGTCACCGCGACCCCGCCATGGGGGCGCTGCTGGACGACCTGGATCGGGCCTGTTTTTCCCCCAAGCGAGTCCCTGGCGAACACCTGCCCAGACAGGCGCTCGCCAGGGAGTTGTGCACCTGGGAGAGCTTTGCGATAGCCTATGGTCTTCGAATACTGGCGTGGATGCGTGCATGATGCGCCCCTCATGAAACAGGACACCCCTTTATGGCGTTAGGTTTTTTCAGAAGAAAAAGGGCCGACACGGGAAAGGATCCCTCCGCTTCTCCGGTCTATGGGGAGATGGCAGATAAACAAACCAAGTACGAAGCCCTGGTGCACGCCCTGCACGGGGACATCTACCGCTACGCCTACTGGCTGTGCCGGGATCCGCAAATCGCCGAGGATCTGGTGCAGGAGACTTTCCTGCGCGCCTGGAAGGCGATAGATACCCTGCTGGACGACAAGGCTGCCAAGGCGTGGCTCATCACCATATTGCGGCGGGAGAATGCCCGCCGCTTTGAGCGAAAGCAGTTCGATCTCGTCGACCTCGACGAGCACCCCCTGCGGGATCAGGGTGTCCTGCCAAGCGAGCAGGAGATGGAGCACGAATGGCTCAGGCGCCACATCGCCCGCCTGCCTGCCGAGTATCAGGAGCCGCTGCTGCTGCAGGTACTGGGGGGATTCAGCGGGGAGGAGATCGCCGAGCAACTCGGCCTGAACAAGAACACCGTCATGACAAGGCTGTTTCGCGCCCGCAACCAGATAAAAGAGGCCATGGAGTCTGCGAAACAACAGAGAGGACACACCAATGGATGAGCTTGAATTTCGCCGCCGGGCCATCACTCACCCCTCGGACAGGGATCCCGCCTTCCTGAAAGCCGCCGAGGCGTCACCGGCCAATCGCAAGCATCTGGACGAGATGCAGCAGCTCGAGCGCCAGGTGCGCAGCACCCTGGAAGTGGACGTACCGGCCGGTCTTGCGGAGCGGATCCTGCTCAGGCAGGCGATGGCAGCCGAAGAGGAGCAGGTGGTCTCGCTACCCGTCACTCCTGCACGCACGCAATGGCGCGCTCTGGCCATCGCGGCCTCGGTCGCCTTCCTGCTCGGCATGAGCACCCGCTGGATCAGCTGGCCTGTGGCACCGGACACCCTGTCGCTGGCTCAAGTCGCCATGTCCCACGTTTATGGGGAAGAGCCCTTCATTCATGCGGTGGATGAGCGGGTCAGCCTGCACACCATCAACGCGAAAATGGAGAAATATGGTGCCACCCTGAGCGAGATGCCGGGCATGAAGGTAACCTATGTCAACCACTGCGCCTTCTACCAGGGACCGGCCCTGCACATGGTGCTCCAGGGCAAAATGGGACCGGTCACCCTGTTCCTCGTCCCCAAGCACCTGCCATTGACGATCCAGTCCGATTTTGCAGACGGGACCCTCAAGGGGGAGATACTGCCGCTCAAGGGGGCCAACATGGTGCTCATCGGAGACATGCAGGAACCCCTCGCCCCGGTTGCCCGCCAGCTTGAGTCACGTCTGCACTGGTCCATTTAACAGACCTTGATCCAGGCTGACTCGTCCTCCGCCTCAGCCACATCACAGGCAGACATCCTCATTGTCTGCCTGTTCATCCCCACATCCCCGCATGTTCCCGCCTATTGCCTGCGCGAAGTCACATTTCTACCATTTATTTTAAATGACGCAAATGGCACCATTTGTGCTTTATTTATCCAATAATAGATAAATCAGCCTAATAAAACGGCAAGTTAAAACAAATGATTAACACAATGGAAACTTTTATGTATTCTGCTGTCACTGGTCTGATTTCTTACCTCCTACCAGATCCATAGAATCACGCCAGCAATGAATGGGAAGAAGCTGACATAACAACAGATCATGTCGTCAATAGCCGCCAAAGAGCCGCGATGTCGACAGAAAATCTGCTTACAAAGAGAGAACACTATGACAACTGCCTTTTTCAAGAAAAGCCTGATCGCTGCGGCCGTGACCCTGGCCAGCACCCAGACCTTCGCCGCCGCGTTCCAGCTGAACGAGCACTCGGCCTCCGGTCTGGGGCGCGCCTACGCAGGTGAAGCAGCCATCGCCGACAACGCGGCCGTGCTGTCCCGCAACCCGGCGGCCATGATCACCTTCGACAAGATGGCACTGTCTGTATCCGGCACCTATATCAAGCCCGACGTGGACGTGGCTGGCGACATCTATGCCGGCCCAACCAAGCTGGCTCCGTCCAGCGAGAGCGACATCGCCCCCGATGCCTTCGTGCCGGCCACCTACTTCATCCAGCCCCTGAACGATCAGTGGGCCTGGGGGATCGGCCTCTTCTCCAACTACGGCCTCTCCACCGAATATTCCAAGACCTTCGCGGCCGGTGCCGGCGCCGGTGACACCGAGCTGCTGACCTTCAACATCAACCCCAACATCGCCTATCGCATCAACTCCAGCTTCAGCGTCGGTGCCGGCATCAATGCCGTCTACGCCGCCGCCGAGCTGAACCGTTATGCCGGTGCGCTCTCCGCTGCCATTCCGGGTGCCAACTCCGATACCCGTCTGGCTCACCTGAAGGGCGACACCTGGGGCTTTGGCTGGAACGTCGGCACCCTGTACGAGATAAACGAAAACAACCGCCTCGCCCTGACCTACCGCTCCCAGGTCGACTTGAGCTTTGACGGCGACTTCCAGGGCGCCACCTCCGGCAATCGCGTCGTCGATGGCAACCTGAAGCTGGATCTGCCGGCCCAGGCCGAGTTCGCAGGCTACCACCGCCTGAACCAGCAATTCGCTGTCCACTACTCCGTGAACTGGACCGACTGGAGCGCCTTCCAGGAGCTCAAGGCCACCAGCAGCAACTGCGCCGGCGGTGTGTGCCTGCAAAAAGACGAGAAGTTCAAGGACTCTGCCCGTTACGCCCTGGGCGGTACCTGGTACGTCAACCCGTCCTGGGAAGCCCGTATCGGCTTCGCCTACGACAACAGCCCCATCGAGCCGGAATACCGCAGCCTGAGCATTCCTGACTCCGACCGTATCTGGTACAGCGCCGGTGCCACCTACCACATCAATCCGGACATGAGCCTCGACTTCGGCATGGCCTATCTGGACGGCAAGGAAGTAGACGTGAACGAAGGCCTGCGCAACCACAGCGATGCGCTGCGCTGGAAGGGCACCTCTCACGGCAACGCCCTGCTGGCTTCCGCCCAGTTCAACATGAAATTCTGATTTTCACGTCATCATCGAGAGCGCCCCAGGGCGCTCTTTTTTTATCCAATTTCGCCAATTGAGCGCACAGCTGTAGTAAACAACTGTACTCTTTTCTTTTTTTATCAAGCTGTTATGGGTATTTCTTTCAGCATTTAATCCCGTTTTGCCCCACGTTCCCCTCTCCCCGTTGCCTTGCTGGTCATACCATATAAAATCCCGGCCCCAACCGAATAACAGAATGAACACCCAGTTCATCCCGAGGAAAGACCATGCATCCGACGTTCAAACCCTCCCTCATAGCCCTCTTGCTGCTGTCGAGCCAGGTGCAGGCTGCCGGCTTCCAGCTCGCGGAGCAATCCGCCACCGGCATGGGGCGTGCCTTCGCGGGTGAGGCCGCCATCGCCGACAATGCCAGCGTGCTCTCCCGCAATGCCGCCGCCATGACCCGGTTCGATACCCTGGCCTTCTCCGGCGGCGTTATCCATGTGCACCCCGACGTCAACATAGAGGGCACCACCCGGGTGCCTACCACTCAGGGGCCGGTCAGTCTGTATGCCGGAGCCCACGACATTGCGGGTGACGCCTGGGTACCCAACGCCTATCTCATCGTGCCCCTCAACGAGCAATGGCGCCTCGGGCTTGCCGCCACCTCCTATTACGGACTCGGGGTCAAGATGCCGGACAACTACAACGCCGGTCACTTCGGCAACGTCTCCGACATCAAGACCATGGATCTGGGGGCCTCCCTGGCCTATCGCATCAACCGCATCTGGTCCGTCGGGGCCGGTCTCTCCGCCATTCAGGGGGAAGGGGAAGTGGGCGGCACTTTCCCCTCCAACAACCAGATAGCCAAGCACCTGAAAGGGGATGGCTGGGCCATGGGCTGGAACCTGGGCACCCTGCTTGAGTTGTCGCAGGCAACCCGCGTCGGTCTCTCCTATCGCCACGACGTGACCCTGACCCTCTCCGGTGACGCCATCGGCATCGATCAAAGGGGCCAGCCCTTCACCGATACCGGCAGCCTGGATCTGCCCCTGCCCGCCACCGCCGAGCTGGCCCTGTTCCATCAACTCACCCCGGCCCTGGCGCTGCATTCGAGCATCAACTGGACCAACTGGAGCAAGTTCGTGCAGCTCGAATCCGAGCTCGACCACCACGGCACCATGCACATCAAGGAGGAGCACTGGGAAGACAGTTGGCGCTATGCCCTGGGGATGACCTACCAGCTGGCCCCCCAGTGGCAACTGCGCTCCGGTATCGCCTACGACCGCAGCCCGGTCCCGGCGGATCGCCGCACCATCTCCATCCCCGACTCGGATCGGGTCTGGTACAGCGCTGGCGTGGGCTACCAGATTGACCGTCACCTCTCGCTGGATCTGGGGCTGACCCTGATCGACGGCAAGAAGGTGGACGTGAGCGAAACCATGCAGCTCAGGCCCGGCATCCCGCAGACCACCTCCACTTTCAATGGCACCTCGGAAGGGGATGCCTGGCTCGCCGGCCTGCAGCTCAACTACCTGTTCTGACACCCCGGGTTTCCTGACAAATAGTATGCCAGTTGTTGACCTTCCCGACCGGTCGGCACTGGCATAGTGATCCGCTTCACCATAGAATCAAGCCTGTAACCATGGTGGAGAGATGCATGTATTCCTATGTAGCAAGGCAGCCCATTCTGGATCGGGAGTTGAACACCCAAGCCTATGAGCTGCTGTTTCGCGACAGCCTGGACAATGTATTTCCCTCCGTCTCCGCACAGCAGGCCACTTCCAGGCTGGTTGCCGAGCAGTTCTTGCAGCAGAACATCGATCATCTCATCGGAGATCACCCCTGCTACATCAATTTCCCCCACTCCCTGTTGCTGGACGGATTGGCCGAATGCCTCCCCCGTGACAAGGTGGTGATCGAGATCCTGGAGGATGCCGAGCCCGACGATGCGCTGCTGGAAAAAGTGATCCAGCTCTATGGGCTGGGCTATCGGTTGGCGCTGGATGACTTCACCATGGTCTCAGACTGGGACAGGTTCCTCCCCTACATCCATATCATCAAGTTCGACCTGCGCAGCACGCCGCAACCCTGCATCGAGCACTTCATGGCGAATCATCGCCACCTGCCCCTCACCTATCTGGCCGAGAAAGTCGAGGATCAGGCCGAGTTCGAGCGGATGAAGCAGCTCGGCGTCACCCTGTTCCAGGGATTTTTCTTCAGCCGCCCCCAGATGGTGCAACAGCCCACCATACCACCGGCCCAGCTGGTGGTGATGCAGCTGCTCGAGGTGGTCAATCAGACCGAACCGGATCTGGACAAGATTGAGCAACTGCTCAACCAGGATCTCACCCTCTCCCTCAAGCTGCTGCGCTACATCAACCACCTCAAGCGTTTCCCCCAGCCCATCGCCTCGTTTCGCCAGGCCGCAAGTTCCCTGGGGCACGCCCAGCTCAAGCGCTTCGTCGCCCTGATCGCCGCCACCAGTGCGGGAAGTGAAAAGAGCGCCGAACTCCACCAGATGTCACTCATCAGAGCCCGGTTCTGCGAACTGCTGGCCCAGACCCATGCGCCCGCAGAGCAGGCACAGCAAGCCTTTGTCACCGGCCTCTTCTCCCTGCTGGACGTGCTCATGGGCGAACCGCTGGATCAGCTGCTCGGCTCCATTCCCCTGACCGACGACATTCGTGCCGCCCTGCTCACCCGCAAGGGCAAGCTCGGGTTCTACCTGGCGTTCTGTGAAGATTTCGAGAAAGCCGACTGGCAGCGGGTCGCCGCCAACACAGTCCGGCTCGGCCTCAACGAAGAGAAGGTCAGCCACCTCTATCTGAGCGCCACCGCCTGGGTCAACCAGCAGCTTCAGGCCATGGAAGAGCAACCGGTCCACTCCCGCCAGACATGACAACGTCCCTCTTGAAGGGACGTTGTCATTTCATCAAGCCGCAGCAATCTCACCCACGCATTCAGCCTGCCTCGATGGCGATGGCCGTTGCCTCCCCTCCCCCGATGCACAGGCTCGCCACCCCTCGTCTGAGCCCGCGGGCACGCAGGGCATGGATCAGGGTCACCAGGATGCGGGCGCCACTGGCGCCAAGAGGGTGCCCCAGCGCACAGGCCCCGCCGTTCACGTTCAACTTGTGATGGAGAATGCCGCACCCTGCCATGGCCAGCATGCTCACCATGGCGAATGCCTCGTTCACCTCGAACAGGTCCACCTCCTCCACCGACCAGCCCACCCGGGCCAGCAACTTGTCAATGGCGCCGACGGGGGCACTGGTAAACTCCGCCGGCAGTGCGGCGTGACTCTGGTAACCCACTACCCTGGCCAGCACCGGCAATCCGAGCCGGGCAGCGGTCTCGCCCCGCATCAGCACCAGGGCTGCCGCCCCGTCCGAGATGGAGCTGGCATTGGCCGCCGTGATGGTACCGTGCTTGCTGAAGGCCGGCTTGAGGCCGGGGATCTTGTCGGGCCTGGCCTTGCCCGGTTGCTCATCCTCGGCCAGCAGCAGGGTGTGGTCAGCGGTCATGACGGGAGCCAGTTCCGCGGCAAAGGCACCGCTGCGCTGCGCCGTCAGCGCCCGCTCCAGGGAGGCGATGGCAAAGGCATCCATGTCGGCCCGGGTCAGTCCGCTGCGATCGGCACTCAACTGGGCGTAATGCCCCATGAGATGGCCTTCGTAGGCATCCTGCAAACCGTCCAGGAACATGTGATCGAGCACGCTCTGGTGCCCCATGCGAAAACCGCTGCGCGCCTTGTCCAGCAGATAGGGGGCGCGGCTCATGCTCTCCATGCCCCCCGCCACCACGACCTCGGCCTCCCCCAGGCGCAGGCTGTCCGCCGCCAGCATCACCGCCTTCATGCCGGAGCCGCACACCTTGTTGATGGTGGTACAGGGCACGCTGTCCGGCAGCCCCCCCTTGAGCGCCGCCTGGCGGGCTGGCGCCTGGCCGACCCCTGCGCTCAGCACGTTGCCCATATAGACCTCATTGACCTGCTCCCCCGTCATCCCGGCCTGCGCCAGCGCGGCGCGGATGGCGCAGGCGCCAAGCTCGGGGGCACCGAGCGCGCTCAGGGCCCCCTGGAAGGCCCCCATGGGGGTACGTTTGGCCGCCACAATCACGATATCCATCGATAGCACTCTCCTTGTTACATCGGGATAACATATGCCGCGACCGCGACAGGAACAAGACTTGCGGGGAAGTTGACGTTTGGGTAAGGTGCCAGCCTGCATTGACAACCAGATGGCAGCCAAGACAGCCCCATGACCAAATCCAGGGACGACACCCGCACCTTCAGTATCAGCGAACTGGCTCGCGAGTTCGATGTGACCACCCGCAGCATCCGCTTCTACGAGGATCAGGGCCTGCTCAACCCGACCCGCCAGGGACAGCACAGGATCTACAGCCGTCAGGACAGGGTGCGGCTCAAGCTGACCCTGCGTGGCAAGCGTCTGGGCTTCAGCCTCGCAGAGATCCGGGAGCTGTTCGATCTCTACGATGCGGACAAGAGCAGCCGCTCCCAGTTGCAGACCATGCTGGGGCTGGTGGCCGACAAGCGGGAAACCCTGCAGCAACAGCTGGAAGATATCCAGATGGTCCTGCTGGAGCTGGAGGCGGCCGAACAGCGCTGCCACCAGGCCCTGGCACACCTCTCTCCCTGAGGCACGCAGACGGGCGAGGCGAGCGGGGAACACCGCCAGCAAATAGACACAAATGAAAGAGGGAGGCTTGAAGCCTCCCTCTTGTCATGCATGGTGGACGACCGATATCAGGCCTCCTTGCTCCAGCGGTTCGGATCGTAATCCGGGCTGTAGCGATCGACAATGATGGCACAGGCCGCATCACCGGTGATGTTCAGCGCGGTGCGGATCATGTCGAACAGACGATCCAGCGCGAACAGCAGCGGCAGACCCTCGATGGGAATCCCGGCCGCCAGCAGCACGGCAACCACCAGGAAGCTCGGGCCCGGTACACCGGCCTGACCGATGGCACCCAGGGTGGAGGTGACGATGATCGCCGCCCAGGCACCCATGGAAAGATCGATGTTATAGACCTGGGCGAAGAAGATGGCGACCAGGCCGTAATAGATGGCATTGCCGCTCATGTTGATGGTGGCGCCCAGCGGCAGCACGAAGGAAGCGGTGGCGTTGGTCACCTTCAGATCGCGCTCGCAGGTCTCCATGTTGACCGGCAGGGTCGCCATGGAAGAGGCGGTGGAGAAGGCCACGATCTGCGGCTTCTTCATCGCGGAGAAGTACTTGCGTACCGGCGTGTTGGAGAAGAACGCGATCAGCAGCGGATAGACCACGAAGCCGAAGATGAGGATGGCGGCGACATAGACGACGAACAGCTTGAGCACCAGGGTCAGCACGTCGAAGCCGTAGGTGCCGATGGCGTCGGCCATCAGGCCGAAGACGCCGATGGGGGCGATCAGCATCACCTTGTTGATCATCCAGACGAAGGCGTCCACCAGGGTGTTGAGCCCGTCTACCAGCGGCTTGGCGCGCTCACGGGGCTGCTTGGCCAGGGCGATGCCGAGGAACATGCAGAACACCAGGATCTGCAGGATGTTGGCCTCGTTCAAGGCGCTGAACACGTTGGTCGGGATCATGCCAAGCAGGGTGGCCACCGCATCGGGCAGTGCACCCTTGTCGGCGTAGTCGCCGGAGAACATGGCCGCAGTGGCGCCAAAGTCAACGCCCACACCAGGTTTGAACACCTGACCCATCACCAGCGCCAGGAACACCGCCAGTGCGGAGGTGCCGAGGAAGAAGGCGAGCGTGGTGACGCCAATCTTGCCAGCAGCGGGGCTGGCCCCCAGGTTGGCGGCCCCGGACAGGATGGCCACCGCCACCAGCGGGATCACCAGCATCTTGATCAGCTGGATAAACAGGGTGCCGAGCGGCGCAAACACCGTGGCTTGCTCTCCCATGAGCGCCCCGACCAGCGCGCCCAGCACCATGGCCACCACTACCTGGAAGCCGATGTTTTTGATTAATCCTGTTGTTAACACAGAATGTTCCTTTATTTAGCAATTACTCACACTTTTACAGCGTAAATGACCACCCAGAGCGTCAAATCCTCTCCATTGCTCTGGCGGTGCGCTTTATCTCATATTTGCGCCCCGTTTTACATCAGAATCCGTTAACGAAATGCATTGATAACTTTATGAGAAAGTAAAGCCTCAAAAGAGACACGGCTGTTTTTGCTCCTTTTACCATGACAACATCCAAAACAGTGTGCTACGTTGGCTCTGCAAACGTGCATACAGGGAAGAAAAGATGCTGAAAGTTAACGAGTATTTTGACGGAAATGTTAAATCCATCGGTTTCGAGCAAAAAGGTGAGAAAGCTACCGTTGGTGTGATGGAAGCGGGCGAGTACCTGTTCAATACCGCCGCCCCGGAGCGCATGACGGTGATCAAGGGCGCCCTCACCATCCAGCTGGCCGACGAAGATGAGTGGCACACCTACCAGCAGGGGGAATCCTTCGACGTGGCCGGTCACTCCTCCTTCAAGCTGGAAGTGAAGATCGCCTCCGCCTATCTGTGCGAGTTCCTCGACTGATGTATCACGGGCGCCATGGGATGCCGAGCGGCTCCCCCATGGCGCGCCTCTCCCGCGCCCATTTCCCTACCGCCATCACACCCCGCTATCTCCCCCCTTTTCAACGACTACAAAAAATTTACAATGTTTAGACGAAATCCATAATTGGAGTACGTCATGATCAGTGTCTTCGACATGTTTTCCATCGGGATAGGCCCCTCCTCCTCCCATACCGTGGGACCGATGCGGGCCGCCTGCGCCTTCATCCAGACCCTCAAAGCGAACGCACTCCTCTCCCGTACCGGACGCGTCGTTGTCGAGTGCTACGGCTCACTGGGCCAGACCGGCAAGGGGCACGGCACCGGCAAGGCCATCATCCTGGGACTGGCCGGATTTGAACCCGAATCCGTGGACATCGAGGCCATTCCCTCCTTCCTCGCCCAGGTAGAGCAGACCCAGACCCTCTGCCTTGGCGGCGAGCAACCCAGCGAATTTCCCCGCATCGGCGCCATCCTCTTCAATCGACGCAAGACCCTTCCCGCCCACTCCAACGGCATGACACTGCGCGCCTATGAGGGTGACACCCTTGTGTTCGAGCAGACCTACTACTCCATCGGGGGCGGTTTCATCATCGAGGAGAGTCACTTCGCCAACGCCCGGGAAGAGGCGGCCCGCTTCGATGCCGCCCACCCCATCCCCTATCCCTTCGAGAGCGGCGCCGAACTGCTGGCCCAGTGCCAGGAGAGCGGCCTCTCCATCTCGGGGCTGATGCTGGCCAACGAGAAGGTGTTTCGCTCGGAAGCGGAGATCAAGGCCGGGCTTCGCAAGATCTGGCAGGCGATGCAGGGGTGTGTGGAGCGTGGCTGCAAGAGCGAGGGGGTGCTGCCAGGCGGTCTCAAGGTCAAGCGCCGGGCTCCCGCCCTCTATCGCCAGCTCTGTGGCGAGACCAATTTCAACAAGGATCCGCTGATGGTGATGGAGTGGGTGGATCTCTTTGCGCTGGCCGTCAACGAGGAGAACGCCGCCGGGGGCCGCGTGGTGACGGCGCCGACCAACGGCGCCGCCGGCATCATCCCCGCGGTGTTGCACTATTACGATCGCTTCGTGCGCAAGGTGGATGACGAGCTGCTGATGCAGTACTTCCTCACCGCCGCCGCCATCGGCATCCTCTACAAGAAGAATGCCTCCCTCTCGGGGGCCGAGGTCGGCTGTCAGGGCGAGGTCGGCGTGGCCTGCTCCATGGCCGCTGGTGCCCTGGCCGAGCTGCTGGGCGCCAGCCCCGCCATCGTCGAGAACGCCGCCGAAATCGGCATGGAGCACAATCTCGGGCTGACCTGTGATCCCGTCGGTGGTCTGGTGCAGGTGCCCTGCATCGAGCGCAACGCCATGGGCGCGGTCAAGGCGATCAATGCTGCCCGCCTCGCCCTGCGTGGCACCGGCGAGCACAAGGTGTCGCTGGACAAGGTGATCAGAACCATGTGGGAAACCGGCAACGACATGAAGACCAAGTACAAGGAGACCGCCCGGGGCGGCCTTGCCGTCAACATCACCGAGTGTTAAGCCGCTGTGATAAAGCCGCATATGGCACTCGAATACCCGGCATCGCCGGGTATTTTTTTGCAAAACGTTTGTCTGGCGCTTAACAAAATGGATAACCATCAAAATAAATTTTATACTCGCGCCACGAATTCAACAAAAATAGATCTGTTTCAACTTTTTTTAGGCATTGAACCGTTACACTGTGGTTATCCGGTTCCCTGGCCTTTGTGACGACAGACCCGTCCCATGGATCCCTTTTCTGCGAGTGGGCATGGCGCCCCCTTCTACCCTGAGGTAATTGTTACATGATCAGCGTTTTTGATATCTTCAAAATCGGTGTTGGCCCCTCCTCTTCCCACACTGTCGGCCCCATGAAGGCAGCCAAACAGTTCGTGGATGAACTGCGTGCTGGCGGCAAGATCCGTGACATCACCCGGATCCAGGTCGATGTCTATGGCTCCCTCTCCTGGACCGGCAAAGGCCACCACACGGATACCGCCATCATCATGGGTCTGGCGGGCAACCTGCCGGAGAACGTCGACATCGACGCCATCCCCGAATTCATTTCCCGCGTGGAGCAGACCGGTCGTCTGCCCATCGGCCTGCACTGCCACACCGTCAGCTTCCCCAAGGGCGCCATGATCTTCCATGACGAGGCCTTGCCCCTGCACGAAAACGGCATGAGGTTGACCGCCTTCATCGAAGATGACGCCGTCTACAGCAAGACCTACTACTCCATTGGCGGTGGCTTCATCGTCGACGAAGAGAACTTTGGCAAGGGTGACAGCGGCGACATGTCCGTCAGCTATCCCTTCAAGAGTGCCGCCGAGCTCATCGCCCACTGCAGCCAGAGCGGTCTCTCCATCTCCGCCCTGATGATGGAAAACGAGAAGTGCTTCAACACCCCGGAAGAGATCTACAAGAAGCTCGGCAAGATCTGGACCACCATGCGGGAAGGGATCGAGCGCGGCTGCCGCACCGAGGGCGTCCTCTCCGGCCCGCTGCGCGTACCGCGCCGCGCCGCGCCGCTCTACCGCCAGCTGACCACCAACGAGAACCTCTCCAACGATCCCATGAACATCGTGGACTGGGTCAACATGTTCGCCCTGGCGGTGAGTGAAGAGAACGCCGCCGGTGGCCGCGTCGTCACCGCACCGACCAACGGCGCCGCCGGCATCATCCCGGCCGTGCTGGCCTACTACGACAAGTTCATCCAGCCGGTGGGCCGCGACGAGTACACCCGCTTCTATCTGGCCGCTGCCGCCGTCGGCATGCTCTACAAGATGAACGCATCCATCTCCGGCGCCGAAGTGGGCTGCCAGGGTGAAGTGGGCGTCTCCTGCTCCATGGCCGCCGCCGGCCTGACCGAACTGATGGGCGGCAGCCCCGAGCACGTCTGTGAAGCCGCAGAGATCGGCATGGAACACAACCTGGGTCTGACCTGCGACCCGGTGGCCGGCCAGGTACAGGTACCCTGCATCGAGCGCAACGCCATCGCCGCCATGAAGGCGGTCAACGCCTCCCGCATGGCCCTGCGTCGCACCTCCAAGCCGCGCGTGTCGCTGGACAAGGTGATCGAGACCATGTACATCACCGGCAAGGACATGGACTCCAAGTACCGCGAGACCTCCCGCGGTGGCCTGGCCATCAAGGTGATGCAGGTTGCCTGCGACTAACGCCGAGTCGCGATGACATGAAAAAAGCGGGATATATTCCCGCTTTTTTTTGGTCGCGATTTAAAGGGCGACGTTCCTGAATAAAGGGAGGCCGACAAGGGATAAAAAGAGACGGGCATATCACCTCCACCCGTTCGCCGTGACAGGAGAATGGGGGAGAGCTATTTCACGATGCGATCGGCCAGGGTGCCGACGGCCACCACGAAATAGGGGGAGCGATTCCAGTGACGCAGTACCCGGTAATTGTCATAGGCAAGGTAGCTTCGCCCGTGAATATCGTCGGGGCGGATGAGGGAGGCCTGCATGTCGACCACAGGCAGAGGTGAGCCGTCCTGCTGGCGAACCCCGAGGGCCTGCCAGGTCGCCAGGGACTTGCGGGTATCAAGCCCCAGCAAGGCGGGGTCCAGGCGTTCTGGCACCCTCACCCGCCGTCCCCAGGTCTGGTCTTCGCGCCAGCCGTTCTGGCTCAGATAATTGGCAGCCGATCCAAATACATCCGCCAGATTGCCCCAGAGATCCTTCTTGCCGTCCCCGTCCTGATCCACCGCGTATCGCAGGAATGACGAGGGCATGAACTGCACCTGTCCCATGGCCCCCGCCCAGGATCCCTTGAAGTTGGCGGGGTTCACATGTCCCTGCTCCAGAATGCGCAGGGCATCGAACAACTCGCCTTTGAAGAAGGCTTCACGGCGACCGTCCCAGGCCAGGGTCGAGAGAGAAGAGATAAGGGGATAATGGCCGGTTATTTTGCCGAAATTGGTTTCAATTCCCCACAAGGCAACAATAAAGCGGGGCTGTACCCCATATTCCCGGCCTATTTTTGTGAGCAGCGGCAAATGCTGGCGATATAAGGTTTGAGCTTGCTTGACTTTCCATTCCGGCACCGCCCGGGGAATATATGTGTCCAGGGTCAGTTTGAATTCCGGCTGATTTTTGTCGTGCCTGATGGCGGCATCGACAAGATGTACATCCGCAAAGGCCGCACTCACCGTCTCGGGCAACATGCCCGCCGCCAGCGCCTGCTCTTTGAGGCTCGCCACGTACTGGTCAAAATCGGGGCCAGCCTGCACCGGCGATCCCGACAGGGCGCCTGACAACAGCAGTGCCAGCCGCCCCGCCCTCATCGTGCGCCCTTTAATTGCGCCTTGTGCTGCTCCAGCAGGTTTTCCGGTGGCGGTGGCACCTGCAGATAAAAGCCCTGGCTCTTCAGGGCGGCCATCACCCGCTCCGTGGAGGCCAGCCCCAGGGGCTTGGCCGGGTCCAGTTTGGTCATCAGGACCAGTTCGGGACGCCCGAAGGTACTCATCAGCACCTCGGGAACGCGGGAAAAGTCCTCTCTTCGTTCAATAAAGAGATAGGTCTCGGCTTTTTTGCGACTTTTATAGACTGCACACAACATGGAAATTGATATAATCCGACGGGTTTATTGCCTCTGGTGGTGGCAAACTATAACATCAGGAATTGAATAACAATAACGTATTACCGTCTCGGTTCGGGGAAGATTCATGGTTGAACGCGATAACGAATTGAAAGGGACCACCTTCACTATTTCTGTGTTGCATCTCAGCGATGGCAATCCGGCCCGGATCCGACAACTGCTGGAGGCCAAGGTCGCGCAGGCCCCCCAGTTTTTTAATTGTGCCCCCCTCGTCCTCAATGTGGAACGCCTCGAAGCGATCCCCGATTTCGAACAGCTCAGGGAGCTGGTCGAGTCGGAAGACTTCGTGCTGGTCGGGATCACGGGGGCGCGGGACGAGGCGATGAAGACGGCCGCCAAGGCGGCAGGCCTCGCCGTCATGGTGTCAGGCAAGAGCCGCAAGGCAGAACCTGAGCCGACGCCGCCAGTGCCTGAGCCCAAGCCAGTGGAGGCCGCACCGGTTCCCCCGGTGCCAGCGCCCGTGGAGGCAAGCAAGGTCCACGTGGGCCCGGTGCGCTCCGGTCAGCAGATCTATGCAGCCGGCACCTCGTTGGTGGTGCTGGGTTCGGTGAGCCCTGGCGCCGAAGTCATCGCCGATGACAGCATCCATGTTTATGGTGCCCTGCGTGGCCGAGCCATCGCAGGGGCCAAGGGCAATCCCAAGGCCCGCATTTATTGCCAGCAATTGCAGGCCGAGCTGCTCTCCATCGCGGGCACCTTCCAGCTCAGCGATGCATTGCCTGCAGGCGTGATACAAGAGCCGGTCCATATCCGGCTCGACAATGAACAACTTCGTATAGACCGAATCAAATAGAGTTACAAGGAAGCGAGAATGGCGCGAATCATAGTCGTTACATCGGGCAAGGGTGGCGTTGGCAAGACGACAACCAGCGCGGCACTGAGCACCGGTCTGGCCCAGCGTGGCCACAAGACCGTGGTCATCGATTTTGACATTGGTCTGAGAAACCTGGACCTCATCATGGGTTGCGAGCGGCGCGTGGTCTATGACTTCGTCAACGTCATCAACGGGGAAGCCAACCTCAACCAGGCCCTCATCAAGGACAAGCGTTGCGAAAACCTGTTCATCCTGCCCGCCTCCCAGACCCGGGACAAGGATGCCCTGACCCGTGAAGGGGTGGAGAAGATCCTGGATCAGCTGGCGGAGATGCAGTTTGACTACATCGTCTGCGACTCCCCCGCCGGTATCGAATCCGGCGCCCTGATGGCGCTCTATTTCGCCGACGAGGCCATCGTCACCACCAACCCGGAAGTCTCTTCCGTGCGTGACTCGGATCGCATCCTCGGTATCCTGGCCTCCAAGTCCCGCCGTGCCGAGCGCGGTGAGGATCCCATCAAGGAGCACCTGCTGCTGACCCGCTACTGCCCGACCCGCGTCAACCGCGGCGACATGCTGAGCGTGCAGGACGTACAGGAGATCCTGGCCATCAAACTGCTCGGGGTGATCCCGGAGTCCCAGGCGGTGCTGCGCGCCTCCAACTCCGGCGAGCCGGTCATTCTGGACAAGGAATCCGATGCCGGTCAGGCCTACGAGGACGCCGTCGCCCGTCTGCTGGGTGACACCAAGGATTTCCGTTTTCTGGAAGAAGAGAAGAAGGGCTTCTTTAGCCGACTGTTCGGGAGTTAAGCATGTCATTATTGGATTATTTTCGTTCCAACAAGAAACA
The DNA here is from genome assembly GCF_013168745.1 of Aeromonas sp. TW 6. Lineage (NCBI taxonomy): Bacteria > Pseudomonadati > Pseudomonadota > Gammaproteobacteria > Aeromonadales > Aeromonadaceae > Aeromonas > Aeromonas sp. TW 6. Next base: position 86,357 of record NZ_JABERS010000017.1, read on the forward strand.
GAACACCGCACAACTGGCCAAAGAGCGGTTGCAGATCATCGTGGCTCACGAGCGTTCATCCAGAGGGGGGCCGGATTACCTGCCCCAGCTCAAGCAGGACATCCTCGACGTGATCCGCAAATACGTGCAGATCGACCCGGACAAGATCACCGTCCAGCTTGATCAGAAGAGTGACGAGTTGTCGGTGCTGGAGCTCAACATCACCTTTGCCGACGACCAGAAGAAGGGATGAGCTGACGCACCATGCGCGACCCCTTCCCCCAATGAAGACCGGATCCTTTCCCAGGATCCGGTTTTTTAATGCCTGGCGTCCCGGCATCTCGCCAAGGGCATCAGGGCCAGCTAGAATACCGCGCACCCCGAGGCGCTGCCGACGGGCTTTCCCTCCCCCCTTATCTGGAACACGGCTCTTATGTCTTTGAATGACGAAATGCACAGCGTCGAGGAACTGCTCGACACCGCCCTCGAACTCTTCATGGAGCTGGCCTCCGACAACCTGCCCGAGCAGGAGATCGTCCGCTTCAATCAGGAGTTCAACGACCGCGGCCTGCTGGCGGAGACCGATCCCGCCGACGACTGGGCGGCCGACGTGGGATTCGAGGTGAGCGACGCCGACTATGCCGAGATCTGGGTCGGCCTTGGCAACGAACAAGAAGAGTACGAGCACCTGTTTGCCCGCATGCTGCTCTCCCGCCGCGTCGACGAGAAGTTCTGCCACATCGAATGGCTGCCCCAATAATTCCGGATCCCGATGATCCTGGCCACTATGACTGGGACGGCGGGCCCGCGCCCGTGAGGCCTTCGCGCAAACGGCGACTGCTGGGCTGGCTCGGCAAGCTGCTGCTGGCCGCCTTTGCGAGCACCATCGTCTCGGTCGCGCTGCTGCGCTTCATCGACCCTCCCATGTGGACCTGGCGCCTCGAACGCGCCCTGTTTCCCCCTGCCAAGGTGGCCGAGGTGAAGCACGACTGGGTGCCGCTTGAGCAGATTTCCCGGGAGCTGCAACTGGCGGTGATCGCCGCCGAGGATCAGCGCTTTGCCGAACATCACGGCTTTGACATGGACGCCATCAGCTCGGCCCTCAGGCACAACCAGCAAAGCGGGCGGGTGCGCGGTGCCAGCACCCTCAGCCAGCAGACCGCCAAGAACCTCTTCATGTGGAGCGATCGCAGCTTCCTGCGCAAGGGGATAGAGGCCTGGTTCACCCTGTTGATGGAGCTGGGCTGGGACAAGTCCCGCATTCTCGAGGTCTATCTCAACATCGTGGAGTTCGGACCCGGCATCTATGGCGCCGAGGCGGCCGCCAGGCACTACTTCGGCAAACCGGCGATACGCCTCACCCGCTACGAGGCCTCCCTGCTCGCCGCCGCCCTGCCCAATCCCTGGCGTTATCGGGTCAAGCCCCCCTCACCCTATGTGCAGCAGCGCTCGGCCTGGATCCGTCGTCAGATGGGTCAACTCGGGCAAGTCACCCTGAACCGGGTTCACGGCACAGAGTAGCGCCATCCTGCGGATCAGAGGCGGGCCCCAGATGGCCGCCGACGGTTTCCCGATGAAGGGGCAGATAGTGCCACCACCAGGTTTCGCGCCGCCGCTTGATCTGCCTTCGGTACTGTCGTCGCTTCATCTTGCCAGGCCGCCCCGTCACGCCGCCCCTGCTGGCGGCTCTGTTAACCTTATCCCCTGATCCCGCCATTTGACAGCACGGCGTCACCGCCCCCGGGCTGGCTGCCCATCCCAATACTTGTTAAAGTGGCGAACCTGGACGTATCTGGAGTGATTTCATGGAACAACGTAGCCCGGATCAGCTGGTCGAGTGGGCCTATGATCAGTTTCTGGAGCAGGCCGCCGACATGCTGGCCCCCGAACAAATCGTCGACATCACCCTCGAGTTCGAGCAACGTGGCGCGGTGGAGGCAACCCTGCCCAATGCCGACTGGTCAACCGAACTCGGCGAGCCGGTGGACATGGCACGTTGGGCCGAGGTCTGGGTCGGCTTGCTGGATCATCAGGACGAGTTCGAGGTGATCTACGCCACCTTCCTGCTCCCCCGGGATCAGAGCGAGCACGACGTGCATATCCGCTGGCACCGCCAGCAACAGGCATAAGAAAAGGCGCCCCAGGCGCCTTTTTCGTTTTTTGCGCTGCCCGAGTCAGGGGCGTGCCGCGATGGCCTTGGCCAGACAGCGGCGACACCAGCAGGCGCTGGCATCGCTCATGGGCAACGCGGGAAGCTGGTTGCACCAACAGCGCTCGATGGGTTCCCCCGCCGACACGGCGCAGAACGCCGGCTCGCCGCAGCCCGGGCAGGCATGGGTGCTCTTCGAGCCATCGAGCTCGGCCATGCGGGCCAGCTGGGCCTCGCTGTCCATGGTGGACCACTGGCCTATCTCGGTCAGGGTGCGGCCACAACCGAGGCAGAGCCCCTCTTTGGCCCGGCAGTCACCGATGCAGGGACTCGGCACCTTATTCGTCCCCTGCTGGCGTGTCGGAGCCCACGAGGCGGATGCTGTGCTCCTCGATGACGATCTTGCCCTGCTTGTAGAGGCCGCCGATCGCTTTCTTGAAGGTGCCCTTGCTCATGCTGAACATCTTGTAGATGACGTCAGGATCGCTTTTGTCTCCCACCGCAAGGCTGCCCCCCTGCTTTTGCAGGCGCAGCAGGATGCGCGCACCGGCGTCATCCATCCGGGCCAGCCCCGGCTTTTGCAGGGTCAGGTCCAGCTTGCCATCTTCGCGCACCTGCTTGACCCAGGCGGTCAGCGGTCGGCCCGTCATCACGCGGCCGAACACCTCGTTCTTGAACAGCATGCCGGCGTACTGGCCATTGACCACGGCCTTGATGCCAAGGGGGGTGTGCTCCCCCGGCAGCACCGTCACCTCGTCACCGCTCTTGAAAGGGGGGTCGATGCGCAGGAAGCGCTCCAGACGGCTGGTGCCGACCATGCGCCCTTCGTTGTCCAGCATCAGGTGCACCAGATAGACATGGCCCACCTGCATCGGCTTGTTCTGCTCGCGGCTTGGTACGAAGAGATCCTTTTTCATGCCCCAGTCGAGGAAGGCACCAATCTTGTTGGCGTTGACCACCTTGAGACCGACGATGTCCCCCACCATGGCGAAGGGCTTGTCGGTGGTGATCACCGGCTCGCAATCCGCATCCAGATAGAGGAAGACGGACACCTCGCTCTCCTCGGCGACGCCTTCCGGCAACTGGCGCCTGGGCAGCAGCAGCTCGCCGTATTCCCCCGCCGCCAGCCAGGCGCCGCGCTCCTCGATCTCGACGACGGTCAGGGTGTTCATCTTGCCAATCTGTAACATGGTGATCTCTTCTTTCAATATCCGGATGGGCCCATCTCATGGAAGACCCGTCATATAGAGGTGCATCGCCGCCGTCGGATGAGAGAGGACGGGGCCGATTTATGTCATGCAGGCGCGCATGTTACCCCAGAGCGGCAGCAGGACCTAGCCCCTCCCCCCTGTGTCTGACCTCTTTTCCCGCTCCCGGGTGGCCAGATTGACGATATTAGCAGCATTCAGTTCCCCCTTTGCTGCAAATAACCCCACTTTTAGGTAGACTTCGCGGCCGTCAATCCAGAGGAAGCGTCGATGAACCCAGCCACTCGTACCCGTCATCTCAATCATTGACATCCTCCCCCACCTTAGCGCTTCGCGTCACAGGAGGGGGATTCCCATTACTGGGTGATAGCTGCTCGCGCAGTACCGGGTTCCTGCTTCATCGGGCGGCCTGATTGCACCGCGCCTCCACA
>NZ_JABERS010000018.1:0-84246 GCF_013168745.1 Aeromonas sp. TW 6
CATTCGCGTTACATCCGCAATTGGCAGAACATTTCCCGGGCCGATTCAATAAGCACAGCCCCGCTGCGGTAGAGTGTCATATGACCATGTCCTTGCTGGACCAGTCGCCGATATCGATGAGTATCACGGCGGATACCGAATCGGAGCGCAAGCATCTTCCGGCCGCAAATTCGTTAAATAACAAACTGTTATTGGCGGATGCCGGTTACATCAGCCGCGAGTACTTTGCTGATGTGACCAAAGCCAAAGGAAGCTATCTGGTCAGAGGGAGTCAAAATCTCAATCCCAAAGTACAGGCAGCTTACCGACAGGACGGCAGGGAAATGCCCAAGTTACTCGGAAAAAAGCTCAAGGATATCGATCGGAGAAGCTGCAGAGCCGAGGTTCTGGATCTGGATGTGAGTTCGGGAAAGTATAAATATCGACTCATAAGACGTTGGTTTGCAGAGGAAAAACGGTTCTGTATATGGATGACCAATCTTCCGCGTGAGCGATGGCCAGCCGAGAAGGTGATGGCATTGTATCGTTGCCGTTGGCAGATCGAACTGTTGTTCAAAGAGCTGAAATCACATAACCGGTTGAAGGCGTTCGCGACACGACAAAAAGCGATAGCGGAAGGCTTGATCTGGGCTAGTTTGCTGGCCTTGCTGGTCAAACGTCGGCTGGCGCTGACGCTGATTGGCAGCGCGGAGTTATCGATGCTGAAGATTGCCAAAAACAGCGCGCTTTGGTTAATGCCGATATTGGCGAGCATCATCCATGGTGCGTGGCAGGAAATAACAGAGAAGTTGGAGTGGGCAATGGTGTATTTATCCAAAAACGGCAAAAAGAGTAGGCAGAGAAAATCCAAGCAAAACAACACGTTAGACGGTATTATTAATTCGCTTGCCGCTTAAGGTTCTGTACATGAACGCTCCTTGCACTCCGAATCGTCAGGTTCACCCCAAAGCCACCTGACCTGTTGCCGAACTCAGATGTGGGTTCGGCTTTTTTACATGGAGCGTCCCCTATGGAACGGCTGTCCCAGCTGATGACTACCTTTCAGGCCAGCTATGGAATCAACCTCTTCGTCTTTCTGTTCTTTGCAGCCCTCATCGTGGTGGGGCGCACCTCATGGGGCAAAGGGAAGTTAGCTGAGATGGGCTCTAACTTTGCCCTGCGGGTTTTTCTTGACCGCAAGAAGTACCATCTGCTCCATGACCTCACCCTGCCTACACCAAACGGCACCACCCAGATAGACCATGTGCTGGTGTCACCCTATGGGGTGTTCGTGATCGAGACCAAGAACATGGGCGGCTGGATCTTCGGTGACGCCAAGCAACCGACCTGGACCCAGACGTTTTACCGCAAAAAATTTCGATTCCAGAATCCTCTCAGGCAGAACTACCTGCATGTGAAGACCATACAAGAGGTGCTGGCGCTGGCCGATGAGCAGATCCACTCGCTGGTCGTGTTCTTAGGCGATGCGAAGTTCAAGACCCCGATGCCAGACAACGTGATCAAGGGTGGTGTGGTCCCTTGGGTCAAGCGCAAGCAAGAGGTCTTGCTCTCCGATGAACAAGTGAAGGTCTGCATCAGGAAGCTCGAAAAGCAGCGACTCACCCCAGGCTACAAGACCAATAAGGCCCACATAGCCAACCTCAATGCTCGCCATGGCAAACGGGGCCGGTCGAGAGTTGCGACCACACCAAAGCCGGTTCCAGCCACACACCAGCGCGAGGAAACCGCGGGCACCGCCCCAGTGGCCGCCAATGAGCCGGTATTTACCCGGACTGACCTGCCTAACGTGGCCCCGCAAGACGAGCTGAGCGGCGCGAAAGACGTCAGCGGTTACGTCAGGAAGCTCTGTCCAAAGTGCAGCAGCCCGATGGTGACACGGGTCGGCAAGCGCGGAGCGCTAGAGGGGGAACACTTCTGGGGGTGCAGCGCTTACCCTAAGTGCCACACCATCGAGATCATGGAGAAGCCTGCGCCGGGGAGCGCGGGTGCAGCAGCTGTTGAAGTCAGCCTCCAGCCCTGTGTGAAGTGCGAAGGTTTCCTGGTGCCGCGAATAGGCACACGGGGCGCGATGAAGGGCCAGCCATTTTTAGGGTGCAGCAACTATCCGAAGTGTCGCAACATCGTGCTGCAGAGTGAGGGTGGAGAGCCGCGGCTCGCACTGGACGGACCACTTAGTGCGTGATAGGTTGGAAACGTCTTTAGGGTTTCCCATACCCAGACATCAACTCAGACCAAACCTGTATTGGAAGCAGTGACCCTGCTTCCCTTTTCACTTCCTAGTGGGTCTCCAGCCCTTGTACGCGCCGGGTGAGATAGTAGCGCCGGAACTTCCAGTGAACAGCTCGGGACATCGCACAGGCGCTGGCACAGGTACCAAAACAGAGCCACATGTAGGGGCTGTAGCCGGTCTGGATCACCCCACAACCAAGCCCGCATAGGCCGCCAATCACAAACGAGCGGCACACATCCCGCAACTCAAAATTGCCTTTTATCAATCCCTTCCGCTTGCGCACACGAACCTCCCTGTCAAGGTTAACGCCTTGTTACAGTAGATTACGAGTTCGGTAAGATTGCAACCCACGGCGCGAAAGCCGAAGCAATGAAGGGCTTCCTGCACGAGCCAGGAAACCCTGTGGAGACTACGTGACTGCCCGAGTCATCGCAGATCGGGCAGCGGTTATATCGAGGGTCTAAACCGCTTCGAGGATGGGCTCGTCAGCAACGTTCATCAACATGCCATGTTCGTCACGCGGCTCATTCCAGAACGCCACCCACTTGGCAATGACCGATGCCGCCTGGTTGCCTGCCTGACACGCCCAATCCCTCCCGTAGGGGGTGCAGCCCCAGAGCAGGCCGTATTGCGGCTCCAGATGCAGATAGCAGCCGTTCGCGAACTCAACCCTTGAACCCATATTGTCTTTGATAGCAGCGACCAGCGCCTGCCTATCCAGCGGCTCTAACCGCACAACCTGTTGTTGCAAAGCCTACCTCCTTGCCTACCTCTGCTACCTGAGCCTCATGGCGCTCCTGCAGCACTGACAATCACTGTTCGACTCTCCATTCCTGCGGGCTGGCGTCTGTCGCTTCTCTGTGGCCCATCGGATGACCACGCGCAGCAGGGTATCAATCATTGCTGAAAATACTTTGACCGACCTCGCAAAGCCTTGAAGAACCTACCTTTCATCGAATAATCGGATCCGGCAACGCGCCCTTGATTTGCTTGATCTCATCTGGCAGTCCGGGGAAGACATCGAGCGCACTGAGCTTGGTAAATTCGGCCAGGCTCAGCTTGGCCACACTCTGATCGGTGCCATTAGCAACCAGGTACACGCCAACGCTGTTTGCTCCGGGTGAATACACTGCCTTGAAGATGGCCGTCGGGATCGGGACCATGGTGCCAGGCAGGGTTTTCACCTCGCCCAGATAGATCGGCCCTGTGACCACGTTGACTACCCCTTTCTTGGCCATGTAACGCACCGTCTGCTCTATGTCCGACCAGATCCCACGATTCACTTCTGGGGTCATCGGCACCACGTTGGAGAGGGCAAAAGATTCCCGCTGGGTGGCCTGGGTGCTGAAGTCTCCGGCTGGCGCAAGGTGGCCTCGGTCGAGTCCCGAATGTTTATAGATAAAGGACGACACTCGCACCTCTTCCGGCAAGCGGTAATCCTCGTAGAACTCGTGGTCACCGCGGCTGATTTCAAAGGCCCCCTTTATCTGTCGCGGGGTCAGCTTTTCGACAGAATAGATCGCGGTGCGATTCTGTGCGGACAGCATCACCGCATGTTCAGACCCGCACAACTCATAAAAATCGCCTTCTAGGGGTGCTGTGATCTCGGGCTCGCGCTCAGCCAGGTAGAGCTGCGGACACTCACTGGCATTCACCCCTACGGTGAACAGGGCCAGCAGAGCCGGTGCCACAATCCGTCGAACCAAAGCAGTACGCTGGCCAAATTCAACGCCACAGACACTGCAAGTGCAGTCATTGGCTGACTCCACCAAGCCATAGCACGAGTGACAGAAGCGCAAGCCACTCGCTTTATTGCCAGTGAACGGGATGGCGGGTATCTTGCTCAGCATAGCGCCTCCATAAACGCATTTAATTGGCCGTGATTGCCATCTTAGAGCATTCTGGTTAGCAACTGAACAGGATTTCTCATGCTGTCGAGCGAACAAGCCATCATTGCCGACGCGGTCGTGTCGCGCACCGGTAACAACCTGACCGTCGCCCTGCCAGGGTCCGGAAAATCGACCACCTGCATAGCGGGACTGGTGAAATTATTGGAGCAAAACCGCAAGGCTCGGCCCTGGATGGTCACCTTCACCCGCGCCGCCACCACCAGCATTGCCAATAAACTACGCCTGCTGCTCAGTAAAAAGGACTTCGACCGGGTTGGGGTCTCCACCTTCCACGGCATCATCCTTGAGCAGTACAAGACCCTGCCCAAGCAGTGTGACCTCATCATGGATGGACGGTTTGAGGGCAAGGTCAGCGAAGCCATGATGGCCTGCGGCTATATGGGTGAGCACGACGAAGCCAAGCAGACCATCGACCTTGAAACCCGCCAGCTGAACATGGACGTCAACACCATCTCCACCATCACCCGCACCTACCTGAGTGTGCTGGAAGAGCGCAATCTCATCGACTTCAACCTGATGTGCAGAGAAGTGGTGTTTGGTCTGCGCAAGGGCGCAATCAAGCGGCTCGCCATCACCCACATGATCGTGGACGAGTTCCAAGACACGGACGAGGTCCAATTGGCCTGGATGGAAGAACATGCGCTCAGCGGGGTGTCCATCACCGCTGTCGGTGATGATGACCAGAGCATTTATTCTTTCCGGGGGGGACTCGGCTTCAAGATCATGTCCCAGTTCACCGAGCGCTTTGATGCCAAGACCTACTACCTCTCTACCTGCTACCGCTGCGGCGGCGACATCCTGAAGGCCGCTGAGCGCATCATCACCACCAACCAGGGACGGATCCCCAAGGAGATGAAGGCGGCCGCCGACCACGCGGGCAACGTGACCATCATTCAAGCCGCAAACCGCGAGCTCTCCTATGAGAGCCTGGTTGAGAACATCACCCGCCACACCGGCAGCTGGGCAGTGCTGGCACGCACGGGTTTTCATCTGGACAAGATTGAGCTGCTACTGCACAGCCAAAAGATTGCTTGCCGGAGGACAGCGGGCCGCTCGATCTGGACCACCTCCACCGGAGATAGCTTGCTGCGGGTGTTCAGAATGATCCTCAACCAGAACGTGGATGACAGCGCTCATTACGCCCTGACCGCCCTGATGAAGTTACAGGGGGACGACCTCAACGAGTTCGAAAAGCGGGGAGCCATGAACATCTCGGCGGCCCTGTACCTGCTTCCCGAGAGCAAGGGGAAGCAGCTGCTGCAGGTGGTGACGACGGTCTTTGCCGACACCATCAACCCGGTCTTTATCAAGCGCAACATAACCCTCCTGACTGCAGCCATTGAGCAGCTGGTCGAGGAGAAGAAGAACCTCGCGATTGCACGGAGCATCCTCAAGATCTTGGAGGAGAGCACCGGCAGCTGGCACGAGCGGCTGACCATGTTTGTCGGCAGGCTGACGCCGACGCGGGAGAACAAGGAGCTCAAGCTGGAGCCTACCGTCGTGGTACTCACCACCCTGCACGGCTCGAAGGGGCTGGAGTGGGACAATGTGGCTATCGTGGACTGCAACGTGAAAAGCATCCCCAGTCCCAAGGTCGATACCGAAGAGGGGATCGAGGAAGAGCGCCGCCTGATGTATGTCGGGATGACGCGGGCTATTCATCGCCTCGAACTCCATACCCACGGGGAGCGGTCCCACTATCTCGATGAGCTGCTGCTGGACCGCCTGCTGCCGGTTAAATGGGTGCGCTATCTGGCCGATCCGAACGAACCGGGCTACGGTCCCTTTTCTGACATAAACGCTGCATGATGGCTTGACAGGGTAAAGTTGTGCAAATATGTTAGTCGTGAGGCTACCCTTTGCCCGCATACTCCGCCCTCTTGGGCCATCGGCTCCACCAGCTGTCGTCCTCCCAGGACATCAGCACTCATGTGAAGCCCCGCGCTTTGCGCTGTGACAGTGACCCCACTCCCCAAGCCTGCCGCTTTACGCTGCCACAGGGTTTGAAGGACTGGGGCTATTGTCATGCGTCGCACTTACCCTTGGTCACACAGACCAAGCCCGGTTTCCCCAATCGTGTTGAATAATCTTCTCAAGCATATATTGCTTGTTTAGTGCTTTCTTCACGCAAGTTTAAGCGTTCCTTGTCAATCAAACGCGGCGTCCTGTAATCGCAGTACGTGACAGTAACGAGTTGTTAGTGAAAACATCACAACGCACCTCGCTGCTTGCTTTAAGAGTCCGTTGCCCTCTCAAAACCGCAACACCTGCAGTACCCTTCCTTCTGGAACCATCGAAACTACATTAATCTCAGCGATACACTACTGTCGTCCTGCCTTGCGATGATGACTGCTCCGGCTTTCTCTCCCAAGGAAGTGTTGACCTCAGCTAAGTTCCGCTGATTGAGCTCTGTGTTATTTCGATACCACCCCCATCCCTTTCGGATATTCCCCCCCTTCTGGTCCTATATCTCCATCTAGGAACCCGGTCTTTCTAATGGTCTCTCTTTCTGGTTGCTTGTGACTTGCTCACTTCGCACACCCAGTCACGCTAGACCGTTCCAAATTCCAAAAAGCAAAGCAATACCTTACCACCCGGATTGTTCGTCGAGCCTTGTTCTCAGCGATACACTCCTGTAGTCCTGCCTCGTGGATTTAACTGCTTCGGCATTATTCCCGAGGAAGTGTTGACCTCAGATAAGTTCCGCTGATTGAGCACTGCAATACCAACCATCCATCCTTTTGGATACCCACTCGCTGAGTATTTCACTCATTGAGTAACCCACTAATACCTTTTGGTAATTAACGCCTTCTGGCAGGAGTTTTATATGAAAAAGCTGATGAAGAAGTTCGCAAAGATGTTCAGTAACAAGCATGTGCAACCGCTGGCTCCAATGTATGACGAGGGTTTTTATGACACTCCGAGTTACTTGCGTGCTAAGAAATAATGTGGAGGTTTTATGAGTATCATTCAACAAGCGTGGGATCTTGTGTCTTCTCGCGGTGGATGGTCTTCTGTATATACGCTTTATCCAAGCGTTATGCAGGCCGCCACAAAGTCTCAGGTGCCCTGCCCATTTACTGGCAAAGGCGATACTAAATTCAGGCTCTATAAAGATTGGGAAGATTCAGGCGCTGGTTTTCATAACGATCTCGGTCGTATTCCTAGTGGAATTGATATGATCATGCACCTTGAACCCTCCTGTGAAAATAACCCCGGTAAAGCTGCCAAGCACATCATCAAATTGCTCGGCGGTACAGTTGCTCCCACCCAGGTCAAACATGTTGTTTCCAACCGCGTTCCCATCCTCCACGAGGATGAGATAAAGAAGCGTGCTGGAACTCTGCGTGCCCTGATGAACAGTGCTCAGCCCTCCGCTGGTCACCGTCTCTACAAGAGTTACTGCGAAAGCCGTGGCATCCCTGCGATACCGTGCGCTGATCTGCTCGTTGCAACCAATGTTTACCACCGCGACGAACACGCCACCGTGTCTCGCAAAAACGCCATCCTTGGAGTCATGAGAAAGCCAGACGGTTCAGTTGCTACTGTCCATCGGCTCTATCTTGATGAAAACGGTCATGGCATCAAAGGCGCTCATCGCAAGATGATGTTGCCTCCTCCGTGCCAGAAAAAAGAACTGTTGGGCTCCGCCATTCGTCTCGCACCGACCCGTAAAGGACCGCGTGGGAACATCTTGGCACTCACCGAAGGCATCGAGACTGGACTTGCTGTAATGGCTGGCTCTGGACTCCCTACCTGGTCGTGTTACTCAACTGCTCTGCTTGAAGCCGTACAGATCCCCAAAGAAGTCGAGAAAGTGATCATATTCGCTGACTACGACTACAACGGTGGAGCTGGACTTGATTCTGCTGAAACACTGGCGGTCAGATTACGGCAAGAAGGCTTCTGTGTTCGGATCCTCGTTCCTATGGAACCCCCAGGATTCGACAAAGAAGGTAAGAAAGGCGTTGATTGGTTGGATGTCTATAACTGTTCACGTCGTGAGTTTGTTAAACAGGTACGCGAGTGCTTGTTGCTAGACCTCTGATTACCCCTTAGTTGAATTAAGCCCTTTGGCTATGACCCCCTCTCTGACTATTCGGCCAGAGATCCAAACCTTTTGGTTATGACAATGTCCCTTTCGGACAAGGAGATTTATATGAACGCTACTAACGTTGTTACTCTGGACCCTGTTGTTGTTGATACCCCAGTCTTCGGATTGGAAGCTGCAAATATCAGGTTGCCAGAGCTCGGAATTGCATTCCCAGCTATTCACTGCGCTAACCCAGGTAAATATGCCGGACTCGTTCCAGCTGCTCCGCTCAATTATGTGGTGCCAGCTATGGAGTGTAAGAAAGCATTGATCTGGGCCAGCTCTCCATCCATGAGACAGTCCCTGCTTCTGCGTGGTGAAACCGGTACAGGTAAAACTGAACTGGTCACTTACCTCGCTGCTCGACTTGGTATTCCGCTCGCACGAGTTGAATGCCACGGCTCGATGACTCCCGACATCCTTGATGGCGGCGTCAGATTACTTCCAAACCCGCAAGGCGATGGAGTGATTACGAAGTACGTTTTGTCAGACATCATGAAGATCTATCGTGATGGTGGCTGGATACTGTTTGACGAGGTCGATAAGGTCTCCGATGAAGTCACCAGTCGCTTACACGCAATCTGTGATGGCAAATCTGTCACCATACCTGAAACCGGTGAAGTGATTGATAAGCACCCAAACACTCGTGTGTGGGGCACTTCCAACACTATCGGTGATGGTACTTCAGTCAGGTATTTGTCCTCCCGTCCTCTCGACGCTGCGTTTCGCGCACGTTGGGCTGGAATAGAGGTTAAGTACCTTCCTGCATCTGAAGAGTTGAGAATGCTAGAAATGGCTTTCCCTCGCTTCAAAAAAGGCTTTTTGACCGCAATGGTTAGACTTGCCAATGAGTGTCGCGATGCGGCTCTCGGTCCTGAACGTGATGGGAATATTGACCGTCCTATGGACAGCATCTATAGCACCCGCGCTCAGCGCAACGTGCTGGAAGCTGCCATGGCGTTCGGTTCGAAAACTCCCCTCATCGAGGCTATCAACTTCGCCTACCGCGATATGTTGAGCCAAGCCGACCGTGAAGTGTTTGATGGCATCTGCCAGAGAATACTGGGTATGAACTTGTCTACAGACCTCACCACCACTGGTGATCTGAACAATACCCTCTAAGCAGTCTCCCCCCGGCAAGCCCCTCCTGTTGTGTCCCTCACATTAGTCAGCAATGGCTAGTGCGATTGATCACACCCAGGAATCGAAGCCCGCTGCAATGTTGCAACGTGTTTCACCCCCTGTTCTCTCGGACAGGTAAACCCCTACTCCAACGGACGATGCCCCATCAGTCAGACATGACTGATGAGATTTGGCACGTCCGGCGGATATGAAACCCCAGCGCTGTGCGCTCTCTATTCGCTCTGCGAAAAAGGAAGATCTTATGAACGATTCAATGGAAGTGTTGATGAAAGTTGGTTTTGCTCTGGTCCAAAGCCCCATCAAGCGTGGGTCTGACGGCAAGGCAACTCTGAAAGGTGCAGAAGCAGTGCTGAATGGCAACCACCTGAACGGTGATGCCATCAACGCTGGCTCCGTCGTCTGGTTCCCAGGTGACAAACTGCGCTTCAAGTCGACCGTGTATCACGCCATCGACCGGTTAATCCAGTCTTACGGCGTTGCATGGGGAGCAGGTACCTTGGTACCTCTCGCCAAACTGGATCAACTGATCCATGAGTTTGAGATAGAGAAGGGACGGTTCATGAATGAGGTTGATTTGCTTCAGCCGGTTTACGATCGCTTGATCGACGACCACAAGAGCAAACAACCTGCTGCAGTGCAGAGTGTTATTGATGCAGTGCGCTTGCCTTGGGATACCTTCCGGGCAACGTTCAAGATCCACATGCCGACTCCGTCGGTCTTCCAACCTCTCACTGACGACCTCAATGGTTGTGCCAATGAGATTGTCGACACGGCGATGGATGAAATATCCAAAGACGCGCAAGGCATGATCAATAAGCTGCTCGGTAAATCTCAGATCGACCCCAAGTCGATTAAGCCCATCAAACGGCTTGCTGAGAAGTGCAAAGACTTCGCGATACTGCACCCAGCTTTTGGGTCGTTTAGCGATGCCTTTGACACCCTGGCCGCCACGCTTGTCCCGCCCCTGGTTGGTGACAAGCAAATGAACGTGCTCGCATACCTCGGTGTGCTGGCAGACCCACAGGCAATCAATACCTGGATGACCAACAACCAGGCTGAAGTCGATGGCGATCTGCTTAACAGCATCTTCAATCCAGCAGGTACCACTTCGGTAGCACCTGCACCCGTGTTCACCCCGGCCACTGTTGCAGCACCAGCTGTAACGGTTGACGGTGGATACGATTGGGAATCCTTTGGGATTTAACTATGCCTTCTGGCCATCAACCCTCCTTAACCGGAGGGTTTTTTTTTCAAGGAATGAAATCATGAAAAAATTAAACCTGCGGGTTCTGAGCACCTTGGGTTCCACCGTTGGCGGAGCAAACACCAAGGTAGTAACTGGCCATGGCACCTACTGCCAACAAGTTGGCCATAACTGGGTGATCACGGTTGCCATCAACCAAAACATGACCGAACAGGACATGCTCTTGGTGGACGGCTACATCGACCATGAATGTGGTCATGTCCGCTTTACCGACTGGGACGTGGTGAAAGCCTCGTATGCTGCCGGTAGCACTGTGAAACACCTGACCAACATCCTTGAGGATATTCGGATCGAGGCTCTGATTGGTCTGCGCTACAAAGGCGCTGCCATCAACCTCAATCGCATGGTGCAGAAGCTGTGCGAAGGTGGCGATATGTGGTCTATGCCCTCCCAAGGCATGGGCCTGACCTCGCTGGTGTCCTGCTTCTACCTCTACGGTGGGCGCTATCACCTGCTCAAGCAGTTGGCCATGAAGGAGAGATCCGAACTGGCTTTCTCCCTGCTGCAAGGTCGCGTCAGCCCTGAGCTTCACGCGAAGTTCGTGGAAGGCTTTGTCCGGCTGAGCAAGATCAGTTCTTCCCAAGGCGCTCTCGTTTTGGCCCTCGACATTGTTGATTGGTTGAACGAGGCGAAAGAAGAGGAACAGCAGCAGAAAGAGCAGCAACAGCAACAGCAACAGCAACAGCAACAACAGCAGTCTGACTCTGAGGAATCGGAAGATGAAGGCGACGGTGCTGATGGTGACGCTGATGGCGATGCCGAAGGCGATGATGCTGAAGGTGAAACCGATGGTGATGCCGAAGGCGATGATGCTGAAGGTGATACCGATGGTGATGCCCAAGGCGATGCTGACAGTAAATCCGATGGTGATGCCCAAGGCGATGCTGACGGTGAATCCGATGGTGATGCCCAAGGCGATGCTGACGGTGAATCCGATGATGATGCCCAAGGCGATGCTGACGGTGAATCCAATGGTGATGCCCAAGGCGATGCCCAAGGCGAAGCTGACGGTGACGCAAGCGGTGACACTGACTCTCTGAACGGTACCGGCAACGGTCCGAGCGAGGGTGATACACCTGACCGTAACTGGTTCGACGATTGTGGTGACGAGATCATGCCGGAGGATATTTGCTCTGGTGTGGCCAAGCGCATGAACGCTCGATTCGAGGAAACGTATGAGCCCGGCACACTGGATCCCTTCGTGGATTCCATGGTGCTGACCCGCTACATGACCCCGAACAAGTGCCAGTACGAGATCAACCAACGTGCAGTGCAATCAGCTCAAACTTCATTGAAGAAATGGTGCGCGAGCTTTACCACCAGCAAAACCACTGCTCGTACCTCGGGCAGCAAGCTCAACGGGCGTCGGTTAGCTGGTATCCCTGCGGGCAATCTGCGGGTGTTTGAGCACAGTACCCGTGCAAAGACCCCCTCTGCTGCCGTGCAGATCATGCTGGACACCAGTGGATCCATGTGGCCTGTCACTCACCAACCGGCGGGTGTGGCCTGTGCCTCCCTGGTTAAAGCTCTGCAAGGTCTCAAGGACTTCGCGGTGTCTGTTATCCAGTTCAATGACGATGCAAACCTCGTTCATGACTGGGAGACCCGCGGACAGTTGAGCCAATTGTCCTGGCCAAATGGTTGCACAGAGACGGCGCAAGCCACCTTTGCTGCAATGGGAAATCTGGCTCACCGGAAGGAAGACACGAAGATCGTGTTCATCCTCACCGATGGCTATGGTGACCTGCGGGACGTCGTTCCTGCCGCACAAGAGCACGGCTGTGTGATTTGTGCCATTCGCTTTGGCGATGGTAACGAAATGCTGCACGGTCTGGCTCCTGAGCTCCAACCCTTCTGCGCTGACCTTGAACATCTCCCCGAGATGTTCGCTGAGGTTCTGCAGATGGTCATGGGCCGCAAGTAAACACGCCACCAGCCCACTACTCACCCCACCGGGTGCAGTCGTGGGCCTGGCGTCATTCCGTGACCCTCATCGGTCACACCCCCACTTAAGCACGCACCAGGCTGGTTCACCCTGAATCGGCCAATGCCTGCCTGTACCTCATCGCCATCCGGCGATACGACATTTCCCTTCTGGAATTACATGCCTTTTGGCAATGGAGCAATTCAATGAACACTACCGCACTGAAAACCGAAATTGGTGAGCTGGACTTCCCCGTAGCACCCTCCTTCGTGATGGACTTCGAGGATTTCATAGTCAAGCAAGAGGGCAATACCCTCAAGGTCGGCTATTTGGCTGACGATCTGGATGGTGAAGACCCGATGGTATGTTGCGATGGTCAGGGACACCTGTTCACCGCACACCGTCACGCACGAGACGAACACCCGCACATGCAAGAAGCGCTGGCTCTGGATGCCGACTGGCAGCCAGATTTGGAGCTGTTGAGCAACGGGGGCCCTGCCGAAGATGCGTTCCGTAAGGAATGGATACGGCAAGCCTCTATCCGGGCCGAATTTTGTGTTTGGGCTGAGTCCACCGGTCGCAAGACCGAATCCACAACCGCGTACCTCAAGCGCCGTGCTACCGCTTTCTGGAAGCAGCAGGCCGCTGGTGGGAGCGTGAGCGGGAAAGACCTCTGGGACTTCTCGTTCTCTTTGGAAGTGGCGACCGATGTGTGGAGTGATCTGGTTGCTCGCGGCGTCATTGGTAACCGTGACGCTGTATCACTCGATTGCTATGAGCACTCAGGCACGCTGTGGAGTATCAGTGGGACGCATAACAGCTGCCACTGGGATACCGCACGTAGGGCTGGAGTCTGGGTACCCGATGAGCTCGCTCTCGACAATATCAACCACAACGAGTCCATCTATGCCTTCGGCAACATCGAAGACATGGGTCGTGGCAAAGGATGGAAGGTAACAACGGGAGAGAGTGTGGAACCGGAGTTCGCTACCTGGGCAGATGCGTGGACTTGGCTCGTGAAGTTCGCCTCTGGCAAAACGGCTACCGCCGCCATGCTGGAGACTGGACGCGACCGGGCTCGGACTGCGCTGTGTCAAAACGTGCTCGATGAGTACAACGCTTATCTCGCTGGCGAATGCTATGGGATTGTCGTAGCGACGTTCGAAAACGTAGGCACCGAAGATGATCCTGAATGGGAAACGGGTGTGTCTGACGAGGTGTGGGGCTATATCGGGACAGATTGGGCAGTTCAAGCGCTCAATGCCGAGTTCCACTGAGGAGGGTGACATCATGCCGAGTAAAGCTGAGATCAGGGCCTGCCCTGATCTGATTGCCGACCTGGCGGTGGAACCTACCGCTTCTATGTCAGATTTCCTGGCCCGCTTACCGGCAGACTCTGATGACGTCGACATCGACATCATCACCGTTCTGCTGGAGCAACAGGACTACATCAACCAGTGCCGACAAAAGGTGATAGACGACATCGTTGCCAGAAACGGCGGCGATGCGTGTGGCCTGGAGTTGAGCCGTGGAGGAGATCGTGCAGACCTAGCCTGTGTGTTCCCCGAACCGCGCTATAACGGCGGCTATCGGCTCTCTTTCTACGACAGCCATGGCCCGCAAAGCCACATGTGTTACACCACCCCGGAAGAAGCTCTGAGAGACGCCATCTACATGGGCTATCGCACGCTTATTCCCGGCGAGCTTGATCGGCTCACTGAAACCAGTACCTGGCAACGGGGACTGGCCATGGTGACCGACCTGATGCGCCAACTCATGTCTAGCAGTACCTCAAAGGCTCACTGAGCCACCTAACGACCTTCTCGGTCATCACCGCCATTTTGGCATTTTGACGACGCAAGACACCTCACCTCGTGAGGTGCCTTTGTCGTGCATGGAGCACCCCTATGAGCAACTTCAAAGCCTACACCCTTGATAGCCAGACCAACTTTGTCTTCGAGGGTAATAACCAAGACTGCGAACAGTTCGTTACTTCGCTGGTAAAGCAAATGTCCGCCTCAGTACAAGGCTATGCGAATTTCGCTGTGCTTTGCGACGGTCAGATCGCTTTCACGCTGCGCTTCTATACCGCAGCTGGACAGCAAGCCTGCACTGTTAGAAATGTCGACGCCAAAACGCTGAAAAGCGAAGAGGAACGGGTAAACCGGGCGTATGCGCTCTTCTCGTATGCAGAAGAGTGCCGGATGAAGGGTCGTTACACTTTGGCTAATCGCGCTCTTAACGACGCGATGGCCTTTGTTGCAAGCCCTCTCTCCCACCCCAAAGCACGCACGCTGAGTAGCCAAGCTACTCGCCTGTTGGCTCAGGGTGTGGACGCTGTCTGTAAGATCCAGACCCCGCTGGCCGAAACGCTGGTGAGTTTGGAGCAGTTGGAAGTCATGGCTGATTTGGCTCGCATAGAGGGTGACCTCCTGGCGCTGCACTTCAAAGCCAAACACGACCTCTTCCAGGGGGATACCGATAGCCACGTAGTTCTGCTGGCCACTCGTGTAGCAAACCTGGTCATCGGCACACCCTACCGCCACAACCGTATCGCCAGCGAGATCCTTGCGCTCGGTGAGCGGTTGTTCGGCCATGTGTGGACTGCCGCTTTGATGTACGCATGACCCGCTTAGGGACCACACCTTCTTGGTTGGTCCCTAAGAAACTTTGGTTTCTGCCAACCCCTTTATGGAAATTCATGCCTTATGGCAAATGGAGATATTTATCATGGAACAGATCAACGCTATTGCCATCAAACACGCCGACTCCATTACGTCGCGTCAAATTGATTCCAACTGTGCAGTGCTTAATTCGACTTACGTGTTTGATATTGATTGTGGCCAATATTCCATCTCTTTCGACATGCTGCATGTCGATACCTACCAGTTTGATGCTGGCTGTACCCATACCTGCACTAAACAAGCCTCTGCTTGGTTGGTAATGGACGGGCACCGGTATCAGATTGGGCATAGCAATGTCGATGAGTATATTTCTGCTCTCGAAGTAGCTGTGGTCGCTGGTTGGAAAAAGGCAGCTTTCTTAAATGGAGCTGTTATTTACCTTACCTACGACAACCTGGAACGACTTTACCAAGAGGCGTTTCAACTGATGGTTATGTTGCGCTCAAAATCAGCCTGATTTCCTTCAGGCTTATTCACTTACCCATTCGGTAATACGACACCCTTCCTTTATGGAATTAAATGCCTTTTGGCAATGGAGATTTTTATTATGGCTACTGTAATCGCAACTAAGATCGGCTCTACAAATAAAGGTTTACCCCGCGTGTGGCTCGAAGGTCGGAAATTGGAACGCGAAGGAATCGAGATTGGTATGAAATACCAACTGAATTTCGATCAGGACGCGGGCCTGTCAACGCCGACCGAAAACTGATCCACTCTGGCTAATTTCGCCGATTGAAAAGTGATCCACCCGGACATGGGGTTAATTGGTTTTGGGTGTGGCCCCCGCTTTGCGTTTCTCTTTCAAACGATAGCTTTCACCGCTGATCTGAACGATGTGTGCATGATGTAACAGTCTATCGAGCATAGCTGCCGTTAGTGTCTGATCATCGGCAAAGGTGCTGGCCCACTGGCTAAAGGGCAGATTGCTCGTCAAGATCAGGCTCCCTTTCTCATAACGTTTGGCGATCACATTGAAAAACAGGTTTGCTTCCTCACGCCCAAACGGCAAGTAGCCTATCTCATCGATCACCAGTAAACGCGGCCCCATCACGACACGGCTGAAGTAGGCATTAAGCCGCTCCTGTCGTTGAGCTGCTTGCAGCTGCAACATCAGGTCTGCTGCGCTGATAAATCTGGTCTTGATGCCAGCCATCAGAGCCCGATAGGCCAGTGCGATGGCAAGATGCGTCTTGCCCACTCCGCTTGGGCCCAGCAGCACTATGTTTTCGCTACGCTCTATAAAAGCCAGGCTGGCCAACTCCTGCAACTGGCTGCGAGGTGCGCCACTGGCAAAGCCGAAGTCGTACTGCTCCAGCGTTTTGACCACGGGTAACGTGGCCAATTTGAGCAAGGTCTGGCGGGTGCGCTCGGTCCTCAAGGTCTGCTCTGCGTGCAGCAACCACTCCAGATAATCGGCGAAGCTCGCCTCCTCGTTGGCCGCCTTCTGAGCTAGTGTTGACCACTGGGCAGCAATCCCTTCCAAGCGCAGCGCCTGACTCAGGGCCATCAGGCGTTCATGCTGCAAGTTCATACGTTCACCTCCAGCAGGTCTTGGTATACCGATAGCGGATGCTGCAAGCTCTCCAGCGGCATGGGGCGCGCGGTGGCCGTGGTGCCGGGACTAACGGGTAGCGCCTGTGGCAGGGGTAGAAAATGAGGCAGCTCTTGTTGCAATCGGATAGCCGGGACTTCACCGGTAGTGCCATGGCTACGCTGGTTGGCGATGTCTTGCAACCAGGGGCCGATATGGGCATTGGCGGTTGACACATCTAGCGCCAGTCCTGCCTGCTTGAGGGTGGCTGCTAGTGGGGTGACAAAACTGCGTTTGAGGTAGCCGTTGAAGCGCTCGACCTTGCCTTTGGTCTGGGCCCGGTAGGGACGGCAGACGCGGGGGCGAAAACCGAACTCTTCGGCCAAGGCGAGCAGGGCCGGGTGCCAACGATGGTCACCTTCACCGTAGGCATCCCGTTCGCGGATGATGGTGCTGGCATTATCAAATAGCACCTCCTGCGGGACCCCACCGAAGAAATGACAAGCCTCACGCAGTCCGGTCAACCAGGCATCATTACGTTCGTGATCGAAGAAACGGACATAGCTGGCGCGGCTAAATCCCAGGGTAGCAACAAAGGCCTTTAGAGGCCGATTGCCGCGGCGGATAATGGTGAAATCGACCTGCATCTGTTTACCGGGGGCCGTTTCAAAACGGACGATGGTGCCAGAGGCGTCATGGCGCAGAGGCGATAACCAGGCCTTGAGCTGGGAGAGCCCGCCAGTGTAACCATGCTCTCGCAGTTCCCTGAGCAGAACCGTCGCCGGGATCCAGTGTGGCTTCGCTGCCTGGATACGCGCTTGCAGATAGGGTTTAAAAGGATCGAGCTTGGTTGGTCGGGCTGCTCGGTTGGGATAGATTGGCAGGCCCGGGTTGCGCAGATACTTGCGAACCGTGTTACGGGACACCCGCAATTGCTGGGCGATAGCCCGGATGCTCATGCCCTGACGGGCCAACACTCTGATTTCCACTGATAACTCCTGGGTCAACATGGGCGTGGCTCAAAAGCCACGATCTTGGCCCAGGTGGGTCAACTTTACTCCGGCGTTAGTGGGTCATTTTTACATCGGCGGTGACACGGGCCAAGTGAAAGTGACCTTTGGGACTGACTTGGAGAATTATTCTGGCACGGTCTCTCGGCGCAAGCTGAGGGGTTCGGACGAGAGTTATCTCCCAGTTATTGACATGAATAGTCGTGAATTTTTGGACCTCTTTTCCGAATCGGAAGAGATCCGCATTGCCATTCGTGACAAGAAAATGGTGATAACCGCCCAGGTCTCTAGCAGTGATGCTAAGGAGCGGGTCGAACGTCTTCAGCGCAAGCTGGCGACGGGGGAAGCTATCACTGTGGCGTCGTTATTCCACGGCGGTGGTGTACTGGACAATGCAGTTCATGCAGGGCTTGAACGTGCTGGTGTTACCAGTTACGTGAAGGTCGCCGTAGAGCTTGAGTCGAAGTATCTGGAGAGTTCGCTCGCCAACAACTACCATTTGTTCAAAGCAGATTCTGTTTTGTTTGAGGGTGGTATTGAGCATTTCAATCCACGCGGCACATCTGTAGATGTCGTTTGTGCTGGAATCCCATGCACAGGCGCTAGTTTATCTGGCAGAGCTAAAAACAAATTGGCTTGCGCTGAAGACCATCAAGAAGCAGGGGCATTGTTCTATTACTTCCTTTCGGCGGTAACTGCGCTAAACCCCAGCATTGTGGTCATCGAGAACGTGGTCCCATATTCGTCCACGGCGAGTATGGCGGTCATCCGTTCGGTGCTTTCCAGTCGCGGTTACGTGCTGGAAGAAACCATCTTAGATGCCAGTCAACATGGCTGTATCGAGGATCGGCAACGGCTTTGTGTTATTGCCAGAACCCCCGGTGCCATGGAAACGGCAGTGCTCGAAACTCTGATTCCTACCAAGGTCAAAGAATCCTGTGTTGGTGATATTTTGGAGAATATTCCAGATAATTCACCGATGTGGAAAACTTATGATTACCTGGCAGATAAAGAATTGAGAGATTTAGAGGCTGGGAAAGGATTTCGCCGCCAGCTAATTAAAGCAAGCGACGAAAAATATGGTTGTGTGGCCAAGGGGTATAATAAGGCGCGCTCCACCGAGCCGTTTATTTGTCATCCAACTGATCCTGCGCTCTCTCGTTTGCTCACTCCTATTGAGCACGCTAGAGGTAAAGGTATTCCCGTCAGTATTATCGACGGGTTAAGTGATACAACCGCCCATGAGGTTCTTGGGCAGTCTGTCTGCTGGCCACCATTCGAAGCAGTCGGCTTTGCGCTGGGCAGTAATATGCTCGCAGCACTGTCTGGTGGTGCCGGATCGCAATTCAGCGCCCCGACCCACAAAGCAGCCTAAGCAACCCCCCCAACAATGCCCCTCTCACCTGAGAGGGCATTGCTCCAATCCTTCTGGATATACCCCCCGATCAAAGACCTGACCGGTCTTGACCATGTCCTTTTTGGACCTAAATGCCTTTTGGCAAAGGAAACATATTATGTGCATCACTAATCTGAGCCAACTGAACGCCGCCTACCTGCTTAACGCCGGTGGTTGCACCTCCATCACTGCTCAACTCGCTGATCTGCTGAAACGTCAGCAACGGCGCTGTACGCTCGATACCGAGAACAGCATTGTTCGGGAAGGAGATGGTTTCGAATATAGAGTTTGTCTTAACACCCTCAAGGTGACCCTGCTCAACGGTGCCATTACCACTGCGGACAACTCCGCTCTGTGCTATCTCCAACGTGTTCCCATGAAGGGTTACGTGATCAAAGAGATGTGCATGTTCGACAACGAGCCAAGCTCTGCGAAAGCAGCGCACGGCCAGCTGTTCCGCAACTTACGTGAACTCGTGACCTTGACCGGCATGATGTTCCATTAACTCACTAAGCCACTCGTGTTCAACACACAGTGGCTTTTTTCATTTTTAACGCTGCAGAATCAAAATGTCCGGCTAAGACTGCCACTCCGAGCAACCAAATGACCTTTATTAGTCATTTTTCTTGCTTTATGACCGGCCTAGCAGGGATGATAGATGGGTACTCTGCCCGGTAGCCCGACCACATCATGGTCAGAGTCCTGCCCGGACGGATACTCGATGTTGCCTATGGGGCGTCCCAAGCTACTTTGAGGGACGCTTACCGGAGAGAGAATATGACCCTTATCATCCGTTGGTTGTTGTAGGACTTCGTAGATGAACAAGAAACAATTCGACGGGCTAATAGCGCTGACCAAGATGACCTCAGACGCCATTATCCAGGCCATGTATGAAGTGATGGTGTTAGGCAGCACTCAGAAGGAGGCTGCGGAGAAACATGGCGTCAACCGCGGGCTTCTGTCTAAACGCCTGACGGGACTGCGTGAGATCGAGGCGGCCGTCAAACACCTCGTGTCCCTCTATCACGAGGAGCTTTACCCTGCTCCTGAAGTAAAGAAGCGGACCCCACATGATCCCCGACACTGACACCGGGTGGCCATCACTGTAGTCAATGCCGACCAGTGTAACGGCCACCGATGAACCCCAGCCCACCCCATACCAGGATGTTAACCACGCTGCGTGATGGCTTCACCCCTACGCGATTAGAGGAATGCTCTGTGTCTCCATCTGAACTATTCAGTTATGCCAGCGAATATGCGACCACGCCTGCAGCGAAAGCGATAGGCGCTCAGTACGGCGTTGTTGCTCAAATCAGGGAACTATTCGGCAGTTCAGTGATCTGATCTCTTAGGTTCACCCCCAGGAGCGTCAGATGGGCAAGCCAAAACACAAGATCAGCAACTGGAAACAGTACAATCAGGCTTTGGTACAACGTGGTTCTCTGACTATCTGGATGGATGCGTCAGCTATCCGGCGATGGCATTGCCATACCCACCATGGGCGCAGAGGTAGAGGGTTTCACTACAGCGACACAGCCATCGAAACGGCTTTAATGCTCAAGGGGCTCTTTAATCTACCCCTCCGCGCACTTGAAGGTTTCATTAACTCGCTGTTCAAACTGATGGCTGTGCCACTGAAATCACCCGATTACAGCTGCATCAGCAAGCGGGCCAAGACGGTGGAAATCAACTACCGGGCACCGAGCAAGGGGACAGTGACACACCTGGTCATCGACTCCACCGGGCTCAAGGTTTACGGCGAAGGTGAGTGGAAAATGCGTAAGCACGGCAAGGAGAAACGCCGTGTCTGGCGCAAGCTGCACCTTGCTGTGGATGCTGCTACTCATGCCATCGTTGCAGCAGAAAGCAGTCTGGAAAACATCGCTGATAACGAGGTATTGCCGACACTGCTCAATCCGTTGCGGCGCGAGATAGAACAGGTCAGTGGCGATGGCGCCTATGACACACGGGATTGCCATGCCCTGCTAAAGAAAAAAGGTATCAAGGCCACCATACCACCGCGCAAGAATGCCGCTTTATGGGAAGAAGGGCATCCACGAAACGAAGCCGTTGAGGCACTTAAAGCCGGTGAACTGGGCGAATGGCAAAAACAGTCCGGATATCACCAGCGGTCGAAAGCGGAAACGGCGATGTACCGTTACAAACAGCTGATTAGTCCCAAACTGAGCCTGAGAAACCACAATGCCCAGGTCGGCGAAATGCTGGCTGGGGTAAAGGTATTGAACAAAGTCATAGGACTAGGAATGCCTGTTCGACAGGCACTGAACTAATCCAGGAAAAGCCGCTGGGGAACTGCTGCTTGGTGGATGAATTGATCAACAACGCCGCTCAGTACCCGACCTTCCGAGATGTCGCCAAACGATTCAAGGTCACTTACGACCAGATCGAACAGACGTGTGAGGATTGGGACCACCGGCAGGGCTACATGCAGCCAGCGATCGGTGGGCAATGTGGAAGCGGCATATTCACCTATTCGTCCCGCGGTGAGCATCTGGTTGAGGCATACCACTAATTTGCAAAGCGGTACTTACCTGCCAAGTCTGCAGGCGGTCAGATCTGGCTGTCTTCGCAAGGAAGCCCAATGAATGTTGAATAGAACACTCGATGTCCCTGTGATTTTTCTAGCCGGTTTGTGCTGGTTATGGCTGGCAATGCGAGTCATGGATTTTGGCGTTCAATGGCAATCGGTCAGCACTGTTCGCCATCAAGTCACCGTGACACTTCCGAACGATCAAACCCTCACGGGTGATGTCACCACCGCCTGGGACCGGTCTTACCGTCTGGCAGATATGAGCGGTCGAATCTGGCATTTTCGTGACTATAAGATGATGACCATACCGAGAGAGGGGCAGGCCCCCAGTGCATTCCCATTCAGGACTGTGCTGCCGTTCTTACTCTTCTTCGTGAGTACCATGATTGCTATCTATCACCTGGGGTTTAGGACTCCAAAGCGCAGGGATTAGTAAACAGCGAGGCATTATAGTGGAACGCCAGATGCTAACCCCGAGCAGAGAGGGCTGCGCTGTAAAGACTCATGTAATCTGATAAGTAGCCATAGCATTTGTCGAGGTCTTTCTTGGGGGGCATGTTGACCAATTTAATTCCACTGCGATATGCCTCCTTTGCAACATTATTTTCCTCCATCACTTTCTCATGCAGCACCTTAAATAGTGACACGTCATTCTGCGTAAATTTCTTCTTTTGAGCATTACCAAGCAGCACCGGCACTTTCTCATTGCAACTCTCTACGCTGAATTTAAAACTCTGCGCATCATGCTGGCCATAACCATATTCATCGTTAGGGTCTATATCTACATGAGCGACCGCAGAAAAACTCATTGCGCATAGCATTGCCAGTGTTTTGAATTTCAAAATACACCCCTCTAGGTTTAAAGTGCCGCACAGTAACACATAGGCAGCACATAAACCGTGTCGAGCAGCACAACTCGCCACATTGAATGAGTACGGTTAGTTCGCATAAAAAAGCCCCCTAGCTACGGTGGGCGTAGCAGGGGGCCGTTTTGCCCTCTTTAGCAGTTGGGCCTCAGACATCGTTGCGCTCGGTTGGAGAGGAGAACAACGAAGCTCCCAGTTTGAACAGTGGGGGCTCTGTTGCTGACCACAGAGGCTGGCCAGCTCCTACAACATGACAGGGCTGCATACAGTGTCAAAGGACTTTCCTCTTAAGTGTGTTCCCCATCACACACCCTCCTCCCCCGCTACTGTCCGCCATGGACTGGGAGCCTCCCGAGGCCCAGTGCGCTAAGCCATGCGAGCTGTTATACTGTATGTAAACACAGTATTAAATCAGATGAGCAAGCGATGTCGTTTCCCAAACCAGGTACGGAGTTTCAAGAACAACCTATTGATCTCAATCAGGTCATAATCAGCCATCCTGCGTCGACGTTCTTCATGAGGGCAACCGGGATGGGCATGGAGAGCGATGGGATCCATGACAACGACCTCATCGTGATAGACCGCTCAGTGTCCGTGGAAGACGGTGACATCGTGGTAGCTGTCCATGAAGGTGAGTTCGTCATCAGGACGCTGCAGAAGCTCCCACGGCCAGCTCTGGTTTCCGCCGATCCGGCCACTCCGGCGATCCACCTGCATGACGAATCCGATCTCGTGATCTGGGGGGTCATTACCCACAGCATCCACAAAACCCTGAAACGACCATGAGCTACGTCTATGGTTTGGTAGACATCAATAATGCCTACTGCAGTTGCGAAACCCTATTTGACCCCAAACTGAAAGGACGGCCTCTGGTCGTTCTGAGCTCATCTCAAGGGTGCATTGTGGCTCGCTCGCCCGAAGCGAAGGCACTCGGCCTGAAGATGTCAACGCCCTACTTCCAGGTGAAGGACTTCTTCGAAGCAAATGGCGGCGTCTGGAGGCCAAGCAATTTCGCGTTGTACCTCGACCTCACCCAGCGGTTTGAAGACATCATCGCAGACATGGTGCCGCATTATAGTCGATATTCGATCGACGAGCGCTTCATTTGGCTCCCATCATGTGTCGGAGACACCATCGCATATGGCCAGCAGATACGCAATCGCATCGCTAAATTTATTGGTCTGGGGGTCGGGATCGGCTTCGGACCAACACGTACTCTTTCGAAGCTGGCCAATCTAAAAGCCAAGTCAACTCCAAGCACAGGCGGCGTCGTGGACCTGTCTGATACCGAGCAACGGCGCGAGTTCATGGCCATCACTCCGGTGAGCGAGGTGTGGGGGATCGGGCGTCAGCTGACGGCCAAGTTGGAGGCTCAGGGGATCATGACGGCTGCCGATCTCGCCGCGGCCGACCCGAAGACTCTGCAGCGGCGATATGGTGTGGTGGTCGAGCGAACCGCACAGGAGCTCAACGGCATCCCGTGCCTGGGCCTCGAAGACCAAATCCGGGCGAAACAGCAGATCATTGTCTCGCGCACCTTCGGTGAGCGGATTACCGATCGGGTCGCAATGAAACAGGCCATATCGAACTTCATGGAGCAGGCGGCGCAAAAGCTACGAGCAGAGAGACAGTGTGCTCGCCACATCAGCCTTCATATCGCCACCAGCCGCTTTGGCAACCAGCCTTACTACGCCAACCAGACCAGTACCCGGCTCGTGGTGCCGACCAACGACACCCGCGCTCTACTGGGCCTAATCAGCCCACTCCTAGACGGGATCTGGCAAGAGGGTCACCGCTACTCAAAGGCTGGTGTGATGCTGACGGATTTCTCGTCGGTCGAACACCAGCAGGGCGACCT
This sequence comes from Aeromonas sp. TW 6, assembly GCF_013168745.1. Lineage (NCBI taxonomy): Bacteria > Pseudomonadati > Pseudomonadota > Gammaproteobacteria > Aeromonadales > Aeromonadaceae > Aeromonas > Aeromonas sp. TW 6. Next base: position 24,461 of record NZ_JABERS010000018.1, read on the forward strand.
GTTTGCCGCTGAACCACAAGATCCCCGTCGCGCCGCCCTGATGCAGGTGGTCGATAGCATTAACAGCAAGGGGCGCTTTGGAAAGCTGTTCTTCGGAGCCACCGGAGGGCTTAAGCATGACTGGGATGTAAAGCGAGAAAGCCTCAGCCCGCGTTACACCACCAACCTTGCCGATTTGCCCAAAGCCAGGACATGACGCCCTGAAATAGACTTGATTAATGTGTGGGTATTGTCATTATCAATATTGACAACACATTGCGTAGCTGCCCGCCATTTAGCGGGCATTTTCATGTTAGGAGCGACGGTCATGGAACGAGACAAGAAAGTGGCACTTGTCACACGGTTGCAGGGAGAGCTGCTACGCGAGCACCACACGGGGCATCCCGAGTGGTATGCGGAGGGGCTTGTCGCGTCCGCTTTCCAGGGAGTGCTGATGACCACGAATCACCGGGATTACGACCTGACGTGCAAGCGCTGGGGCTCGGTGCAAGTCAAAAGCCGGGTGCAGGGTACCGACAAAACGCAAAACCGCACCAACTACGAAAAGTATCTACCGGGCGCATTTGATCATGTGGCCATCATTCTCTTTGAGACCGATTACCGGCTAAAAGCAGCGGTCATGCTGCCCTGCGCTGATGTGCTTTCACTGCGGAAAGCCAAGGGACACGTCAAATTCGATGATGCAAGGAAGCACCCTAATGCGGTCGATATACAGCCTGACTTGCTTGCCGTGAGTGGGGAGCGTCACCCTGTCCTCGAAGAGGCATTCTGAAACAAACGCCAAGCCTTAACAAAAAGGGCCCCTTGGGCCCTTCTGTGGTCAACCAGCTGAGATCCCGCTGGAAAATGCTTGGCATCACTTTTTGCCTGGGAAGCCTTTAGAAAGTTGATCGACCATTTTATCCATATTAGTGGTAAATGATTCAGCCCCCTCCTTTAGCTGCGGAACTCCGGGCATATTGGCGACCTTATCCCCTGCTTCATCGAGCCATTCACGTCCCTTATTCATGGACGCATTATCCGGCAAAAGATTGACCCCGAACCCAACAAGTGAGTCACCCACTGTTTGACCCAGCCAGAAGTTGTTAGACTCCATAAGATCCTTAGCTTGTGTTGTCTCAGTCGCATCGGAACCCTCAACGTGCAAGGCCCCAGTGACACTTTTCATTGTTGCAGCTGTCCCATTCTCACGGTTAGGCGCTAAGGGATAGGTGACATCATCTTTACCGCCGTTATTGGCTAAAGCCTGTCTCATAGCCACGCCTACTGTTTCACCCCTATTTTCACTATCTTGGGCGTGGACAGTCGCTTGACCGCTATTAACATTCCCCTGAGCTTCACCAAACTCGCCAGCTGCCAGAGTTTGCGTTTTAGCTGTACCTCCCGCCACCTGCCCTGCTAGGTTGGCAGCTGCACCGTCATTAAGCTCCACATAGTTACTGACCCTGTCTTCCTGAGAGGCAGCTTCATTGACCTTAACGAGTTGCTGCAACCCTGCATTTGGTGCCGTCTCGTTCATATCCCGGTATACCGCCGCCGCTACAGCGCGGTCATCGGAATCCAAGCCACCAGTCAGGCTCATGCCAGCTTCAATCAGATAAGTGGCGGCACCAATGGACGTAGCCGCAACATTGGAAATTCCTACCCCGGTAAATTTGGCACCATCTGCAATTTTATTGATACGGATTCTTGCGTTGTCAGTTAATTGGCCATCCTCCCCAATCACGCCAGCTTTAAGGAACGATTCCCTTGCATCAGCGTTCTGCGCCATGACCCGGTCTACGGTCTGTTGGGCATCAAACACATTGCCTGCCATTTTCGCACGCTGTGCGAGTTCGCCAATGTCAATCGAGGCATTCAAGGAACCATTGGTACTCGCATTACTCGCGTAGGCCATTTGGTCGACTACAGATTTGCTATCTGAATAGTTTTTGGTGCTACTCACCATCTTATTGGCTGCATCGGAATATGACGCATTGCCCGCTATGGTGTGACCGGTGAGGTAATCACTGGCTTTAGTAAACGCAGCATTGACCGAGTTGGCCATTGCGTTTGATGTCGAACCTGAGCGTCCCGATGAATGGTTCTCTCCTGCCTCCTCAGTTTGACCTCGTGTATCCGTTTCTGTAGATGTACTTTTAGCACCGAGTTTCCCTGTGGCTGAGAACACTCCGAAGTCAAAGCCCCCACCAACCTGGGCCATAAATTCCTTGGAAGCAGCATTCGCATTTTGTGCAATTCTTGTGGCAGCCTCGCCATAGGATATGTTGAATGCTTCTGCATAAGCCTTTACCGCGCTTTGCGTAGCATTAAGGGAATCTGAAATCTGCGCTTTCTCGCTCGTATTGAAGCTCGAATTATTCAACGCAGACCTACCAGCCTGTGTCACCTGTGCGTAGCTCTCCTGAGCGCTCGCAATCGCTTGATCCATTCTCTGATGAGCAGCAGTCAGATTTTTCGAGATTGAGCTTCCAACAGCTGAGCCCGCGTTAACCACCGACGACAACGGACCATTGGCACTGGAGATAACACCACCACCGGTACTGGAATAGGGATCCCACGTCGAGGTCGTGGACCCCATTTTCGTAGCGCCATTATCCGGTGCGCTGGCAATATTCGGGGCAACGTAATGGGCATTGACCGGGGCATCGGGTGAGGCTTGCTTGGCAACGCCTTGCATACTGTGGACGCCCTTGTATAGGACCGCCATCGCCAATGAGGGGATCGCCGCCATCATCATCGAGCCGACTGCCAGATAGGTCTGAGCCTTCTCCAACACCCCTGGACTCCCATTCCATGACATTGCAGCAGGACCAAAGGAACCGCTCGATGACATGTCAGTGGTCAGGGCATAGTTCAAATAGGATTCAACCCCAACCGCGATAAGAGGCCAAAGGTTGGTGAACATAACGAACATCGCATAGCTACCGGCGGCCTGTAAGCCGAACTTACCGGTCACTAGCATCAGCAGCATCAATGGCGCGATGAAAATACTGAAGAACTCGAAGAACGTAATGAGAGCCGGAGCCAGTTCATTAAACATTTCATACGAGCCCGCCATCTTCACCAAGCGTTGTTCTTTGGCCGTGAACTGCATCATTTCAGTTTGCAGGCCAACCTTATCAAAGGCTTTTCCCAGCCCGTTTTTAGTGGCTGACCATATCATCCTCTGTAAGGCCATATCGTAGACAGCGATTGCAGAGCCAGTCAGCATAGCGGTGGCATCCTCGATCGCTTTCTCATCAATGCCCATCTTTGCGTTGAACGCATCAACCTGAGCTTTGTACTGCGGGCCTGTTAACGCCCCCTTCAAATAGGTGAATGTCTGTGAACAACTCATCGTTGTGGGAGAACCGGACCGCACAACGTTCTCTGTCGTCCAGTTGTTATTGTTGACCTTTATCGTATCAATGATGTCGGAAGGTCCAGCGTGCGAAATCGTGTTGAGTGACACATCCTGCGCTGGGCCACCTGTCACAAGGTCACGCCCCACGCAGTCCCTCATATAGTTATTGAGCGTTCCGCAATAATCGACGTTGCCCCCACCTAACATGCAGAGCGAACCGGTTATATAGTCTTGCTGATTGAGCTTCATCAGTGCCCGCAGCGGGTCAATGGTGCCGGTATTTTGCGCTCCATAACCGTTAATGGGGGTGATGACCTCAAAGGCTGTCTGCAGATCTTCGGTGATACGTGAGAGCAACGTGGTCGCGATACTACCCGAGATGGCGACTAGCAACGGCACATTATCAACCGTCTGCACCTGCTGGGTGATCCGGCTCTCTACGAGCACCGTGACCCTTGATGTCGGACCGGCGAGCATCATGAAGATGATCCAGCCAAAGAAGAAGTTTTGGACAGGCTTGTGCGAATCGTCGCTCACCCGTTGAAGAGCGGTGATAAACAGGAACAGCAGTGAAATCACTGCCGCACCGTAGTAGATGTTGTGCCCGTCAGAGAACATCATGGCCAGCGCATTGTACGCAGCCACGATCATGTCAAAGTTACCCGAGATGTAGACGTTCCACATGTACCGGCCCCCTACTTACTATTTCCAAGAACACGGATGAGCTGTTCTTGCTGCTGGAAGTTAAAGACCAGTTGTTGCTGGGCCAACAAGGTTTCATCGTTCAACTCGGCCATCTGCTGTACCAGCCCCTCCATTGCCTTATCGAGTTGCGCAACGAGGTGTGCTTCTTGATCCGATTTTTTGGCCCCCATCCAGTTTTTAAGCCGGGCAACAAAGCCACGGATAGAGGACGAGAGCACAGCATTGGACAGCACTTTGGAATAAAGGATGATGTTCGCGTCAGCCGTTCCTGGGGGGGCCTTTTCGAGGTACTGATAAAATGAGGCATCAAGCACCTTCGTGAAGTTCTGCTCTGAAGCATCGAGGTCAGTTTGGGCATAGATCTTTTTATGGATGGCCAACATCTGCTCGGCTAACGAGTCGGCAAGGCCCTTCCAGTTGGTGACGGTTTGCACTGCCGGGGTCATGCAATCTGCTTGGTCATTACCGCATGTGAGCAGTTGCACCTGAGAGGCAGAGTGAAGGAGATCTCGCGCCAAAAGAGTTGGCGGCCATGGCTTGATGTCGAAACTTGCTTGGTCGGCGTTATTATCAACCACAGTGACTACGATGGTTCCGAGCAACGAGTGCATCAACTCAGGCCAGTTGTACCCGGAGAGCCCTTCCACGGTCCAGCTTTTGACTGTTTGGTTTTTAAGCTGATCCCAAACCAGGTTGTACTCAGTATCTTTTATCGCATCAGGATCGGCCTTCTTGGCGGTACTGGCCTGATCAAGGGGAGATGCGTCGGCGTCGCCATCATCATTAAATATCCCTTTCACCACATTCATCGGCTTGAAGAACGAATTATCACTGACATGCTTCAAACCCTGTTCGCCCAATGCGTTATTGGCGATCATTTCATACGAGGCGGTACAGGCATCCCGGCTGTAAGCGTTGAGCTTATTTAGCTCAGCGGAGAGATATTCCAGGGTAGACATACAGGTGGCACACACCGCCTGCATACCTACTTGGAAGGCATAAGTTGCAGCGCCGTTTGCGATCCCTCGCATGACCTGCACCATCTGGTCCTTGTTGATGATGGAGAACGAACCGGTGAAGAAGTCCACTCCACCACAACCGACGTTCACCTTGGGCGGCACCACCGAGATGACGTTGGGGGTGATCTTCGGCACCCGCGCCACAAAGCCACCCCCGGTGGCCCCAAAGCGCTTCGCGGTGCTGAAGGTCGTGGGTTGGGTGCTGTTGGTCATCATGTCGGAGAAGATGGTCTTCATCGGGTTGTCAGCCATAGCGGGCTGACTACATAACCCAAAGACCAGCAACAGAAGTGATAGGTAGCGCATTATTGCTGTCCTCCTGACATTGCAACGGGAGCTAACTGAGAGTTGTGGCTCGGGAAGTTGAGCCGTGATTCAAGGTGAGCGATCAGGGCCTGCGGTCCTGCTTCGAGTTCACTCTTGGGGATGGCAACCAAGGACGGGGCATTGACCTGCGGCTGTTCGGGATCTGACACTGCTTGCTCACCGGATGGGGAGTCTGTCATCAGGTACTGGCGGACATCTCTCGATTCCTGCAGCTCCTGTTCGGTGATAAACCCGGCGGCCTGCGCTATGTAGAGAATGCTTTCGAGCATGTCCTCCAAGGTCACCAAGCCTTCACTGAGCTTGTGGATCTTCTGGCCGTCATTGGAGACGAGGAACATGCTGGGGGTCTTGGTTACGCCAAGCTGTTGGGACATCTGGCCGCCTGCATCGACCACCACATCCTCAAACTCTGTCCCCGGCAACGGTTGGCCATCCATAGAGACGGCCAGGATGTTGACGTGGTACATGCGCTCCAGATATTTGAGGATCGGACCCTCTTTTATGCAGTATTGGCAGGTTGAGGCATAGAAAAACCAGAGACCGGCCTTATCGAAGACCTTCTGGACTGCCGCCTGCTTCCCTGCCTTCACCTGCTCGTTATGAGATGTCAGTTGGAACTGGGTGACCGGCCGCCGGTTATCCTCGCTCATCTGCGGGTTCATGATATACATCCGGCGAGTTTCATCTTGGAATTTCGTGGCCATATCAACGGCCATCTTCTGTGCAAGCCAGTAGACCTTCACCTTTTCCATGTCACCCGGATTGTTCATCGCGTCGTCCAGTAACTTGGGCAGGTTGTCACGCAGCCACTTGACGTCGATCTCAACCATCTCACCGGGTGGTGGAGCAGCTGCTGGTTCGCTGGTCTCGGTAGGCTGCTCCTGCGACGCCTCTTCTTCTGTCGGATCCTGGTACCAGTGCCAGCCCTGTGTGGCTGCACTGTTTCTTTGCTCGATTCCCTGCAGATATGCCTCGCGCTCCTGCACGAGTTGAGCCTGCCGCTCTTCCATTGGATCTGCGGATACATGCGAGCTGGCCACCGCGGTTAGCAGGCATAACCCAAGGTACTTGCCTCTATTCATAAACGCACACCCTAAGCGTTAAAAGCTGATCTTGATTATATTCGTCATTGGGAAATGACCAACAGCTAAATGCGCTCATGGTGCAAAAACAGGCATTAATAGAGGGGGTTGAGGCTGGTTTTGCCAACGAGGGGACAGAAAAAACCCCAGATACCTATCGGTGCCTGGGGTCAATGGGAGCTGTTGTCTCTCAGGATAGCTGACTATGGAAGGTCAGCGACTTGGGTTGTCAAAGAAGGTCGGGGTCATCACATACTGCGCATCCAGATCCATGGCGTTGGCTTGGGTCAGATTGACCGGCGCTTCGACACTATGAAGTCCGCGCACGACCAGCAGACCGGACCTAGCAAAGTCATCACTGTTGGAGACCATGACAAAGGCGGGTGGCAGCTCGTAATCGAAACGCCCATTGCGCATGAGGTGAATGCTTCGCTTGCCCTTCACCAGCCAGGGCACATCTTGGATATTTCTACCGGACACGAACACCGCCTTCAGATCACCTCCATCACAGTAGTCCTTGTTGACCCCCGCAATCGACACCAACCCCCAATTATCCTGAGTTTGGATAAAGGCCATCTCCACCGGCGAGCCATCAATCGAGAAGTGTGCGCCTTCGACATTGGTAACGGGCATCCGATGGGTCGGGTTGATGCAGGCTTTAGTCAGCATCTCATCGAGCGGTTTGGACGAGTAAATATGGATGAGATAATCGAAGTCGGCTTCGGGCACGTTCTGGACATAAGAGAGCATCGTGGCGCTTAAACCGGTACGGGTATCGGTGATCTGGCGAGCCCCAGAAAGAGTGATGCTGTCCGCCAGACGCTCGTAGTGAGGGACAAAGTTATCCCCTACAAAGGCGTAATCGGGTTTGCTGGAACAGCCGCTACCCACTGCGATGGCCAGCAATAGTGCCGCCAGACATACCGGTTTTACCTTCAACAGACCGACCATTTTGCCCTCTCAGAAGCTGAAAAGCTGGTTATATATACAGCGCATTTTGGGGCCAGTATATCCTTCTGCCGATCGCTGACAAGAGCTTTGCTACAAAAAAACACTCATAATGCAGCTCTTTTCTACTTCTTTTTCTGCATTCTTTACTAAAAAATAAGCACCGAATTGTCAGGCCGCTTGACTGTGCGACTGAGCAGTTTATGATTAGGTCCATCCGATGACGCCTTAATGACACCAGATTGGCATCATTTCTCCACCACGCCAGTAACGCTACAGTGGCTCTTCATGAGAGGGAACGTATGAAAAAGGTAAAACTAGAACCCATCATCGCCGGTATCAACAATCATGTTGACCACTTTGACATCAAGGGTTCCATCCTGATCGAAAACGGCGACAACAAATATCTTATCGGCAAGGCCGCTACCGAACTCAGCAATTCAGGCGAGCGCATTCAAGGGGGCACCGTCGAGGACTTGCACTTCCAACTGCTCATCAAGTCCATACTTGCGCTGGGTCTGGGTGCAGGGGATCACGAAATTAGCGTGGGCTTCTCTGTATCATCGCACATCATGAATGAATTTCGCCGCGACCCTAGCAAGAATGCACTCAGCGACGACCATTTCGACACGCTTGCAGAGGCTGTTAAAGAGATCAGGTTCCGCGTCGGTAACACCGGTGCCACCACTCAGGTATGTCGAGTTAAATTACGACAAGAAGAAGTGCCGGTTCTCTACGAAACTCAAGCTGTCTATAATGTCATCCCTACTCGCGCTCAAACCTACGCGCTATTCCAGATTGGCGGCGGCGACTGGCAAAGTATGTTGGTTGTAGATGGCAAACCACGGATTGATACCCACAAGCGCGTATCCGGATTAAAGGACTGCGTGGCCAACCTCAGACGTGATCTTTCCCTGCAACTGGCAACAGCTGAAAAAGCATGGCACGAAGAGAAGAAGCCTAGCAATACCGACGGCATAAACGAGTCAGGCAAAGATCAAGGATGGGTATGCTGCAAATCCGACAAAGCACGCATCATTAATAACCACATCTTTACCAATCTGCCAGACCTCATTAATACCTTCCGCGATTATCCAGATCGCATCAAGTCAATCATTGTCAGTGGCGGTGCGGTACACGACGATACGTTTTTGGAAGTGTTACGGGAGCAGGTACCGAATAAATACAAAATCTTCACCATCGACCAGTTCCGTGTCAGCGAACCGGATGATGCTGATGTGCTTATGGACCCGAGCTTCACCTGTGCGTTCGGTATTCAGTCTACTGGCGTGAAGGTTGGCCTGGACATTGGTAATGCTTATTTGAAGGGTGTATTCAATGTCTAAGGGACCAGCAAAAGACCCTAACCGTGTCCAATTGCGCTTGCCCGATGACATCCTTAACACGCTTACCGCGCCGCAACTGGGCACCAAACTAAAACAGTATTTGAACAACGGAATTGAGTTATCAGCCCCGCTGGTCTCCTTGCTCAACAATGCCAACAAGAATGCAAAAATCGAGATCCTGCTATCTTTGCTTCTTGCTAATCTTGCTGTTGAGGAAGGCGATTCTAATACTCAGGCTGCCAAACCGGTTCCCAAAAAATCTTCTTCCAAGGGTTCAAAATCTGAAACCGTAGCGCCTCCACAAGAGGGCACGGCAAAACTCAGACCAGAGGTTGAAGATGATGATTATGATGATTTGAAATAACGGACGACACAGGGTGAGGGGTTATCTCTTCACCCTGTTTTTATATTCCTCCCAATGTGACTCTCTCCCCTAGCCTACTCAGCGACTCTTCCAAAACCGCCTGCCAAACACGCCTAGTGCCAGCCTTTACGGCGGCCAAATCGAGCACCAATCAGTTCCTGACCGGGAAGCACTCAATACCACGTTCCTCCGCCTATCTTGTCCGAAGGATTGGGATCTCTCAGTACATTTGCTGGGTTCTGGTTGTCCAGAGGCCAGATATGCACATTAGGATCGCATTCCTTCGCCTATCTTGTCCGAAGGATTGGGATCCTGACACGCATTCAATCCAAGCCACAGCCAAACAACCGATAGGCCATGTGCAGTCAATCACTCAACCCTCCGCCTATCTTGTCCGAAGGATTGGGATCCTGTCTGCACAACAACCCTTGTCAGACCAAGTATGCACGTTACTACCACGTTCCTTCGCCTATCTTGTCCGAAGGACTGTGGAACTGATTGTTCAGCGATATACAAACCTTACTTTGAAGTACAAACCGCTGTAGCCCGCGTGGTGATTGGGTTTGCATCATTTTTTGCCCCCTATTTTACGGACGTACAACTTACACGTTTTCATCCATATTTATGCGTGTTTGCAAAGTGGCACACACATCGGTATCTTGGGTCACGTTGGGAGGAGAACTTGGACTGAGTCACCAAAACCCTCTCACCTTGTCCGGAAGATCCCGATCCTTCGGACAAGTATTTATCAGGAAAAGGGGGGTCAAAAAATCATGGTTCAAGACATGCCTGTGGGCCCTGTTTGTAACGAGATCGCAGAGCCACTGCGCGAAGCTCTCGCTAAGGCATCTGCAACGGTGGCTGAGTTCGCCCAGGTCATCATCGACCGATACTGGCAAGAGTTTCGTCGCAAGAACCAGGACCAGCGTCACCTGCCCGAAGATAGGCGGCAGCTTGGTCGGTATGCCCCAAACATGCGCAGGCACAAGGCCAACAACAAAATCTATTTTGTCTGGAGAAACTACCAGCCCACGAGAAAGGGAACACGCAAGGGCCGCATTCTCGGAGTTGATATAAAACCTGCAAAGGGACTGCATTACACAGAAAAGCAATTTATGGCATATGCCAGACCATGGGAATTCTCTCTGATTGTTCGTACCGAACGCCAACTGGCAGCGCTGAGGGAATTACAGGAAGGCATCCACAAACATATAGTTCATTTGGCGAAGTGTGAGAGGGTATTTGAATGGAAGCAGCAACTGGAGATCGACAAGTCAGCCATCCCGACAACCCCCAAGTTGACGGAAATAAACAAAGGGGAGGTCAGGAAAACAATCGCGGAGTACGAGGCGGAACTAAGCAGGGAACTGGAGATCAAAACGCTAGACAATATGTAAGGTCTAAGCCTCAACCTTATGTTGCAGGTGCAGGACAGGCGGCCATGGAGCTCAATACAAAAAGCACCATGTTGAATCGTCACATTAATAGTGCCAATCACAAAAAGGCGAATACCGCCTTTATGCGTGTTGGAACTTTGCTCGTGATGACTGCTAACGACCCAGTCAACCAGAAGAAGATTACCGATTGGCTGGATTATTTGTTAAAGCAGATGACGGACAATATCAATTCTGACCAGGAGTCTATCCGTGTTCTCTGGACTGGTAGCGCTCCAAAGCTGGACATCGTTCCTGTTGCCGGGGAAGCCAAGCATTATTTTTACATCAACCACCCGCGTCTGCGTCTTTTCATAAATCAGTTCAACCGTGTTGACGGGCTGGCGTATGAAGTAGACCAACTGTGGTTTGCGGGATTGATGTCAGATGAACGCCGCGAGATGTCGTACAAGAAACTGCTCTATCCGATGAACGCCATCACCGAGCACTTCAACTATGTGACCAACATTTCACGTCGCAGCGGTGGTACCTATACGCCAGAAGAGTTCCTGAAATTATTGAGCGAGCAGGAAAGCATGAGGACATTCATCATGCACCACTTCGAAGGGCCGGAGCATGTCAAATATGCTGGCACGGTCAAGAAGTTCGCAGGTTGCGAGTGATTATCCAAAAAGTGTAATAGCGAGGGGCGTAAGCCCCTTTTGGGTTTTTGGGGAGTGAGTATGCAAGTTGATTCCGCAATTTTTCGACTCTTTGCGTGGTGTGCCCGCACAGCGAAGCGCTTTAATAAAAAGGGCCCTCCTCCACGGAATGAACTGTTGCAGGTTGTCCGTACCGTATCGGGAGATCAAATCGTCCCGAGTGGCGTATATTATTCTCCGATGCCAATCATTGGTATTCAACCCTTGTCCATCGAGGACATCTTGCGGCCCCATAGCGGGACCATCAATGAAATAATCCAGCGTTCCGGGCTGTCGACAACGCACGCGAAATACAATCCAACTAAATTAATAACCGATGTGATAGAACGGGTGGCCGAGTACATTCATTTGCTACCCGCCAGCGAGGATTATCACCACACCGAAACGGGTGGGTTGCTATCACACAGTCTTGAGGTCGCCAAGATCGCACTGGGTGAGGCATACAACATCGACCTGCCCTCCAAAACGTACCCCGACCTGGAAACCATCAGGCGCACCCGATACTTCTACGCGGTGTTCGTTGCCGCCCTACTCCATGACGTAGGGAAGGTTTTTTCTGACATCAGGGTGACCTGTGTCGACAAGAACACCGTATGGGCTCCACATGTGGAGCCGCTGACCACCTGGGCCCTAAAAAATAAGGTTGCCAGCTACCAGGTCGAGTACAAGCGCGGTCGAGGCCGAAGTCATGAGCGGGCCGCGAACTACATCACCATGTCCGTACTGAGCACCGAGGCGAGGGAGTATCTGTCGAGCTGCAAGACGGACAACCTGTATATGGAGATCGACGAGGCGATCTCGCACTACGCGGAGCGGGAAGAATACATCTCGCTGGCGCTTCGTCGCGCTGACAGTGCCAGCACCCTGAAGGATATACAGGGCCGTCACGTCAAGGAGACCGGGCGGAGGGAGTTTTCGCTGGCAACGCTCTTCATCAGGGCGTGCCAGCGACTAACGGCGGATTGGACCTGCAACACCAAGGGGGCGATGCTGTGGCTCATTGGTGGAGATGTTTTCATCGCCTACACCCAGGCGATAGAGGCAATCATGGAGGAGATTCGCTCGTCCGGTGTCTCCATCCCGACCGACGTCAACGAGATCTACAACCGGCTGATCGAGCAGCACATCATCGAGAGTTTGGACAAAGAGACCCGAAGCGTTTTCTGGTCACCTGGACACTTCACCGAAGACGAAGCAAGGCAGATCCAAGAGGACTTGCTCATCAACCGGATCAACCGCCCCTGGCTCTCGCTCGTCAAGCTCAAGTCCGTTAACTACGCCTATGGGTCCGTGGTGCTGCCTGAGTCGCAGCCGGGATTGATGTGCTTGAACAAGGGTGGGGACATGATGCTGTACCGCAAAGGCTCCCTGTACCAGCCCGTTATTTTGTCCGCCGAGGAGATGCACAAGCGGCGTAAGGAACTGGAGGAAAAGGCCAAGGCGGAGGCCGAAGCGACGCAAGCCGAGAAGGAGAAGGCGCTGCAGGAGGCGGTGAAAGAGGCGCTGGAACGAGAACGGGCTGCCCAGGCAGCGAACGGTCACGCTGACGCTACTGGTGGCGGGAACCCGGACCAGATTCCCGTGAGTGAGTACAACTATCCCCTCTTTGACTATGAGCACGAGTATCTGGAGGAATCTGGCGCACTTTGGGACGACTACGCCGCCATGAACCAAAGCGTCTACGAAAATACGGACGCCAATGGGCCTCAGTCCTCTCAGGACAGCGAGGATGACGACGCTGATACTGATGCCGCGGGTAACGAGTCCGATGCAGCAGAGAGCGTTTCAGAAGCTGGCAAAAAGAAGCGAGCCAGATCTCGTGTCAAGAAGCGCCTGGCCGAGCGTGCAGACGGTAGTGAACAGCTGCCGGATGACGATGAGCTTGATGCTGACGACGAGACCCCACCTCCCCCGGCCACCAGCAATGGAGGCATGTCGAGAAAACAGAAACTGGAAGCCAAGCGAGCTGCCAAGTCGTCGAGCGAGCCAGAGGTTGCTGTGGAGACCCCGGACACCCCGGTGCAGGAGGTAGCAGTCAATGTCCAGGTAGCACAGCCAGCCGTGCCGCAGGATGACAGCCCTTCACCGGCGACCCCGGAGCAAGTGGTTGCCGAACCGACCACCCCCACCCCAGAACCAGTGCAGTCGCCAAAGCCTGCTCAAGCGCCGCGCAAGGCGTCCGGTCAGGACAATCAGGACAGGGCAAGGCAGTGGCTCAGCTGGTGCAGTGCGCAGCGCAACAGCGGCGTGTTGATGTACCGGACCATCAATGACATTTCGTATCTACGAGTCGGGTTGCTGGCCAAGCACCTGCTGAAGGAGGTGGACGAGGTGATCGAGACCCTGGCGCAGGGCAAGACGATACAAGCGACCCTCGAAACAGCGGCAAGCCCAGATCGTTGCTACGTGGTCATGATGCCCAATGAGCAGGGACAGCAGGAGGAATGCTGCCAGCTCAGTATCCGTGGCCAGAAGATCATGGCCGCCGTGTCCGAGCCAAAGCGCGAGGAGCCAGACCGCCGCGAGTTTGTCTCGGTATTCGAGCGGCTTCAACGTGGGGACGAAGAGGAGCAAGTGATGGCCGTAGTAGAGACCGAAAGCACCGGGAACGCTGTTCTGCCGGACAGCCCACCAGCGCCTTCGTCCGTGGAGGACAAGGATCCCGCCCCCACACCGGTCACCCAGGTGCAGTCCAACACACCCGAGAGTGAGCAGGAGTCAGTGGTCGTGCAGGACAACAAGCCTACCCCAGATGATGACGATGACTTCGAGGAGGAAGACGAGGATATGGACGAAGAGGAGATCAACCAATCAGCCCTGTCAGCAGCATTGCACCCCATAGGTTATCGCTGGCGAGAAATCAGCGACTTTGCTGAGACCATGAAGCGGTTGAGATGGGGTCGCGGCAAGGACCGGGACGCAATGATGGAGACGGATGAGGGATTTGCTATCCGGTCTTCCTACTTCCGTGAAAATGGCGAGCACTACTTCAACTTCCCGCTCTCGGAGCTGAAGGAGTTTCGCAAAAAGATCGACGGAAAATGGTATTACGTGGTGCCACGGGAGCAGCCGTAACTCATTCAAAGTAATGACTTATAAACACCTATCCAGCGACATATCAACCGTTTCTGTGGATAAGTGCTTAAGGATACAGCAAAAGGCCACAAAACACGGGGTGTTATACACCGGCAATCTGCTCGGGAAGCCGCAGCGATACTGGTCAATCACGACCCCAGACCTGCAATGGAGCAGGCTGAATAAGTCCGTGACGGACGGGGTCAACAGCACAGTGGCATCACGAGTTAGGTGCCGATGAGAAGGAAAGAAGGATGCGTTTGAAGGGTAAGTTAGTGCGCTGGAACGGCGACAAGGGGTTCGGGTTCATCCGATGCGAGGAGAATCACGAGGAGTATTTCGTCCATATCTCGGCTTTCCCCCGAGATGGGGTGCCACCACGGATTGATGAGAGCGTGAGCTTTGAGGTAGGGAAAGGGAGAGATGGGCGTCCGCGTGCAGAGTCTGTCCACCGGGGCAATGGACCGGCACCGGTCAAAGTCCACCAGCCACATCGAGCCCCGAGCACCCCCAAGTCGCCACGTCGGCCTAATCCGCGATCTACTCGCCCGAGGTTTACCTCCCTGCTGATGAGTGTGGCGTTGCTGGCGGGTGGGTACTGGGCTGCCAAGCCATTATTGTCCGGCCAAGACACTCAACCCACCGCGCAGATGAGCCAGGTCAACTCAAGCGCTGTCGACGAGCAGCAGGATGACAACCTCGATGTCGCGGCCAGCCAATTTAGTTGCGACGGGCGAACTTATTGCTCAGAGATGGGCTCGTATGAGGAGGCCAAGTTCTTCCTCGACAACTGCCCCAACACCAAGCTCGATGGCAATCACGACGGAGAACCGTGCGAGGCGCAGTTCGGGCACTGACCACCAGGTGCCCGTCCGTTGAGGACATCGGCTGAAGGTAGGAGGCCATGCGGTGATCACCAGGCCGGGCTGGTGGGTAGCGAGATTGAGTTTTCTTCCCCGGAGAGCGGCAGTGGGCATTCGATAGGCAGTACGAGAGGGATGTGAGATGCGAACAGATGGAACAGTGGTTGTCTGGTACGACGATAAGGGGTTTGGTTTTGTCAGGGAAGCGCACACCATGCGCGAGTTTTTCTTCCATATCTCCGCCTATTGCCATGATGGCCAGCGCCCACAACTGGGGGACAAGGTGCGCTTTGGTGTACTGCAGGGACATGGGGACCGCTCGATCGCGGTGGGTGTCTGGCAACATAAGGTCAAGCCGGGGGACGAGCACATTCCGTCCGGCAAGGACAGCGATAAGCTGCCCTTCCCACACGCGAGGGACGAGCTCCGGAAGTGGCTGCGCATTACGCCCCATCGCATCGTGGTAGCCACGGCGGCACTTGCTGGCGTGCTTTACATAGTCCAACAGACGCTTGTGTTACCCGAGACGTTTCCCAATAACGCCCACGCTGGTACGGTGTTGGAAGCGGAAGCCAAAGAGTGGAGCAAGAACCTGTTCAAGGCGGAAGCTAAGACCCTGGGAGCGGCGCAACCACATAGCTCCAAGGACGATTGAGACAAGATTGAGATGACTTGGCTCCTGCACCAACATCCTCGGGCAGGAGCAATCCTTGAGATCTCCCGGTGTCGGCCGACATCCCCTCCATCATCCCACACCTGCCCGTCCGTGGCGGACCTTAGCCGCCGGAGCTCGCGCGTGCCGCCGGTGGCCACGACCAGTGCTGGAGTTCGACGAACACTTCGTCGGCCAGGAAACGCTGCAGATAACCCCCATCTCTGTCCGTGGCGGAAATTTACCTACCCACCAGCATCTTCAGCCAGGGAACACCGCAGTACCGACTGGCGTGCGACCGGGTTCTCGGGTACTCGACGCGCGTAGGGCGGGAGAAGGGATAACCTAGCCTACCTCCGCTCTGAAAGGATCAATATCATCTGGCCTTCAATGGGCCGCCAGTTCGCGGAACAGTTCGGGCCGCTCTTGAAGAAGTGCCAGCACCTTAGCAGTCAGCCCGGTTGGATTGCGGCGGCGGGTTTCCCAGCTCTTGACCGTATCCACACTGGTACCAAGCCCGATAGCAAATTCCTGCTGCGAGAGATCGAGGGCCGCACGGATCGCCTTTACATCAGCCACCTCATAGCGGGTCAATTCTGATGCCTCGCTGCGGCCCTGCTTGATGGCGATGGCCTCTTCCAGAGAGGCTTGCAACTCATTGAACATGCTCATATCAATCCTCATCTTTTAACTGTGCGGTCAGTTTCTTCAATATTGCTTTTTCCGCGGCTGTCAGGCTGGACTTCTCGCTTTTGGAATAAGCCAGCACGAGATAGATTTTTTCAGCATGAGCCAGGAAGTAAATCACTCTGGCACTGCCACTCTTCCCTTGCTGCCCAGTCGCCATCCGGACCTTACGCAAGCCACCTGTACCTTGGATCAGATCCCCCTTTTCGGGGTCGGCAATCAATTCAACCTGCAACGACTTCAATTCATCGTCAGTCGCAAGCGCCTTAATCTGTTTGGTGAAAATGGAGGTTTCGATAAACTCGATAGCGTGACTCAAGCGCCAATTACTCTCTAGGGGCCTTTAGTGGTGTACATTGTACACCTCATTATAACTGAGAGACAACGTCCCGCCACAAGAGACACGCCAGGTGCGTTGCTGACAACAGCAGAGCAATGACCCCCAGCCCTTGTCCATGGCGGAATTTGAGCGCCTAACCCGTGCCTTCAGCCTGGTGTCACCGCGGTACCGACGGGCGTGCGACCGGGTACTCGGGCCAACTCCTCGGGCAATTCACCCTGCCCCTGTCCTCGCCGGACCTCAGCCACCGGAGCTCGCGCGTGCCGCCGGTGGCCACCCCGGTGCCGGAGTTCGACGAACACTTAGATGGCCAGGAAACACTGCAGGCAACCCCGTCTCTGTCCGGGCAGGAGTTTGAGCGCCCTCACCGCGACTTCAGCCAGGCAAACGCCCAGGTACCGACGGGCACTCGACCCGCGCCGCGGGCCTGCTCCTCGGCCAACCCGCACCACCTACCGTCCGTAGCGGAGCCTGATCCCGAGATTTCCCGCGTGCCGCCGGTGGCCACCCCGGTGCTGGAGCGTCGGCCGACATCTCCTCCGCCGGTTTGCTCTTGTGCCCGTCCTTGCCGGAGCCTGAGCGCCGGAGCTCATCCGGATTACCTGGTGATCACTCGGTGGCCAGCACCGCTGCGCCGGTAAGGCCACCAGCCCCCCCAGGTCGCCGTTTCGGTGAAGGCCGGTGAAAGTCCACGAAGGAGATGATGAGCACGCAGCTGCAGCGCCGGGCCGACCCGGTTGTTGCCAGTAGCAACCCGAGCTGGTGGGTGGACGAGTTTTCTTCCCCGGAGAGCGATTTAGTCCAGCCTTTCGATAAGTGACTGAGCGATAGGGACTTTAGAAGAGCGAGAGGTGGACTAAATCCTGACGCTGCCCGCACCAGCAGGCTGGTAAGGCAGCTTGGTGAGGTCGGAGTGCCCCTTGCTTGTCTGACGAGGACATCGAGTGGAGAGGCACCGGGACGGGCCTTCTCTTTGGTTCCATCTCATTGATCGCTTTGATATTATGCGACCCATGGCGAGCTAGTTGATGGCTCCATGGTTTGACGACTCTTTGGAGCGACGGTTTGATCCAACCGTTCCGCCAACGTCAGCTGGTCCGCCACCCAAAATGACGAGCTTGGTGGGGCAGCTGCAAAGCTGGCCGGTTTGGTACCCGGTGTGCCAACCCTACCCTGCTTGTCACTCACTGCGAGATTTCGGCGGACTGGATAGTGGCTCATAGAGCGCCGGTTCATGGTTCCCGGTAAGACCAACGCAACTCAGTTCGCCACCCTCCCCTCACCCCACCGCGCGTCGCATGTCAGCTCTCGAGTGATAAAGTCCTTCCAGTACACCAAGCGCCCGGCTGCGTCTTCAGGTCGGCAACACGCCTGTGGCCACCAGCGGTGCTGGAGTTCGACGAGCGCTTCGTTCCCTGGAATCCCTGCAGAGCTTGACCGACGTTGTCCGTGAAGGACGCGCACACCCGGAACTCACGTCTTCAGCCCGGCGGCACCGCGGTACCAACGGGCACTCGACTCACGTCGGCCGACATCTCCTCGGGCACATTGCCCCTCACGATGTCCGGGCAGGACGGTAGCCTCCCTGTATCTGCAACTCACCAGGTAAACTCCTGGCAGCGTGCTGGGCGATCTCATCTCGGGTCGCGCCTGTCGGCACCACCCCAGATCCGCTGGAGGTCCGGCTACCCGAGCTGACTGCAGCGGCCAGCGTCCCCACATGGTTGTCCGTCACCCACATTCACCTTCACTTGGCTTTCCCGCCGGTACCGGGCTCCCCGTACTGACGTGTCTGCCTGCTTTTGATATGTTTCACCATATCTGGGCAATTACCGAGGCGATTTTATGAGTTTTTCTGCTCTCACGCTGAGCTTTGACGTTTATCTGGTCGTCTTAGCTTGTGCCACTGGGTACGCGATTTATCGAGGGTTTAAGTGGGTGCGCGACATTCAGGCCACCCAGAAACACATCCTCGCAAGGCTTAAACAACAAGAGAGCGCAAGTGCCCTCAAGGAGTACGAGACTGCCGAGGCATTGAAGCGCGTTCAATCTCAAATGGAATTGCTCGCCTATCTGGAGCAGAAGCGCATCGAGCGTGATCTCGAACAGGACGAGACGGCTTTCAAATCCATGAGGGCTCGCAGGACGTCGTCACGATAGCACCCCACCCTTTACTCACGCACAAGGCCGGGCACATCTCCGCCGCCCGGCCCCACCCGCCCGTCCTTTCAGGACAATTAAGCCCCGACGCGCAGCCATCTCCCAGGTGATCACCCGGCGTGGCCAGTACCGACGGATGTTCGAGTGCTGTCGGCCGACATCTCCTCCGCCGGTTTGGGCCCGTGGTTGTCCGTGCAGGAAGATCTGGGTCCGAGCTCATCACGTTTGCCTGGAACGCCCTGGTACCGACGGGCGCTCGACGCGCGTCGTCCGGCGGCTCCTCGGCCAACATGACCCTCTCGATGTCCGGGCAGGACGACAATATCCCGGGATCTGCACTTCACCTGGTAAACACCTGGCAGCGTGCTGGGCGTTCTCAACGCCGGGGTCAACCCAGTAAAGCGGGTTGACAGGCGCAGCGACCAGGCTGGAGCGCACGGTGCCGGGCGAGGCTGTCCGTCCTCCACTTTCACTTTCCGTTTTTCTCCCGCCGGTTTATCGCAGGACGCTGCTCCGCCGGTGGCCACCCCGGTGCAGGCGTGTCGGCCGACATCTCCTCCGCCGGTTTCACCCCTTGCCTGTCCTTGGCGGAAGCCGAGCCGAGGGAGCTCATCACTTCTCCTGGTGGCCATGCACGCTGGAGGCAGTTCTCATCCAGCTGCTGCTCGCACGCAAGTTCTCGAGCGCCGTTGTCCATGCCGGACAAAATCGTGCCGGTCTGATGTCTTCAGCCTGGTCTACCCCGGTACCGACGGTCACGCGACTCACGTCGGCCGACATCTGCTCCGCCGGGTTGCCACAGTGGGCGTCCGTAATGGAGCCTGTCCCCGAGGTTTCGCGCGTGCCGCCGGTGGCCCCACCCCGGTGCTAGAGTTCGACGAAGTCTTCGTGCCTGGTAAACCCGGCTGCATGGCACCCTGGATGTCCTTCGCGGACATAATCGACCGGATCTCACGTCTTCAGCCTGGTCATCTCCCGGTACCGACGGGCACGCGACTCACGTCAGCTGACATCGCCGGGATCAGATCCAACCCGCTGACTTCCGCGCAGGACGGGGAAGTACCGAGGTTTTCGTCCCGCCGGTGGCCCCACCCCAGTGCTGGAGTTCGACGAAGTCTTCGTGGCCAGGAAACCCTGCAGGATGAGCCTGTCGTTGTCCTCGAAGGAATTTGAGACCCGACGACGTCTTCAGTCACGTCTTCCGCCAGGTCAGCACCCCGGTGCAAACTGGCGCAGCAGTTGGGTGACCCGCGCGCTCCTCATCGAGCCAGAACGGCAGATTGAGCCGTAGAAGTCCGTGCAGGAAGGTAGGCCCGGTGGTTGATGCGTGCCACCTGGTGGCCAGCCACGTCACGGGGCGTCAAGGTTGCGTCGCCTGCCCTCTCCTCGGGGAAAACTGGAGCCCGACGTCACCGAGCAGCTGCTGGCACGCCAGTTCGAGCTTCTTGAATGTCCATGGAGGAGATCGTGGGCCCGGCGGCGTCTTCAGGTCCGGCTGCACGCGGGTGCCACCCCGGTGCTGGAGTGTCGGCCGACATCTCCTCGGCCCGGAAGCGTGTGTGCGGATCCGCCGCGGACTTTAACCGGTGAAGCGGACGACATCACCAGGTGGCCACGGGCGGAGCGGGTCGAGCAGGGTGGCGTGGGCTGGAGGCGCGGTGTTCGAGCGAGGATGTCCTGCCCGGTGAGCGTCTTTAGCTCTTGCCCTGACAGAAAGCGATAGATGGGTGGAGGGGGAAGTGAAAGCCCGACAGTGCCGGGCTGACGTTGGTCGTGTGGGCGCTATTTCATAGCCGCATTCCAATAGGCTAGTCAGTGGGTTGTCTGTTCCTCACCCCGCGCTTCTTCCTCTATGGTCACACGCAGCCCGGCTGCACGCAGTTCGTTTTCTAACTTCTTAATGGTCGACACGTCTTCCTCCCAAGACTCACACACATCGTCTAGCCGTTGGGTTAACTCTCGGATGGTCTGGGTGGAAGCGACGTGATCTGTTATGAGGAGTTCTATCTTGTCGAGCAGCCGGTCATTCTGGGCCAATAAGCGGTTGTTCCTCTCTACCTCGCGTAAAACCAGATTGAATCCTTCTTCGGCACGCTCACTCATTTTCCTGTACTTGTCCATTGAGACCCCGCGCTCGGGGTAAAACAGACCACGCATCATTGACCTCAATGATCCCATCTACAACTCCTTGGCATCCAGTAATTCCATAATGATTGTGGGGTCAGATTACTCATAACTTACTGATTGCCAAGGCCCAAATTGGCGCTGTGCGCGAAGATATGTGCGCGGTATTTTGTGCGTGAGATCGCCGCAAACCGCTTGTGGCAAAGCCCCTAGCAAGGTTGGCGATCCGTACATATCAGGGAAAGCGCTCGAAAATAATTTTCAGTGATGCTGGGGGCATTCTTCCGGGTGTCTGGCGCTGGCCTAAAGCAGGTCTTGCTCACCGGGATGGACAGCTCGGGGTGAAGGGCCTGTGCAATTGGCTGCAATCCACCAGGTGGGCGTCCGGCTAGGACAGCGGGCTTGCGTCGCCCTGGAACGACCGGCGTGGACGGGTCGCGGGGTGTGGCATGAGCGGATACCCTTAAGGCTGTATCCCCTACCACGCAAGGACACGCCATGACTACCTATTACCATAACTGCCGGAGATGCGGCTGTACTGTGGACAGCGAGCGCTACAGCAACGGTCGTGATGGAGAAATCCATCAAAACGACACGATCTGCAGCCGGTGTAAGGCTCGTGAAGAAGAAGAGCAGAGGTACAACGATCTGATGCTAGATGATGATTGAGGCGCATCCGTCTCTTCAGGCTGGGAACCTCCGGTTACCAGATGCAGGGAGGAGTTTGCCATCGAACCACCCGCAAAACCCCCTGCATAAGTCTTTAGGTCTCCCCCCCCCGGATAAATGATCATCGCTGGTATGGTTTTTTATCGGAGGGGGGCCGCACCGGAACCGGGCGCTCAGCGCCACGGTACCCGGAGATGACCTGGCCTGCTCTAAACTCTCGCCGTCCGTCAGGGACGCCCACCCCCTTCATCGCCTGGAGTTACCAGGACAACCCGGCTGTATTCAAGGTCACATCCTCCTGCCAGTCCCGCCGGGACAAGAACAACCCTTTGCCACTTTCACCTGGAGCGACGTGAAGGTTTGCGTCTTGCACCCGACTCTCGGGATTCGCATACTGGGTTGGCTCGATTGAGTCAAAGGAAGTTCTTATGAGGCCCATAAGTCCATGTTTCGTCCAGCGTCATGAGGGAACACCTGTGCGCTTCGTGCTGGTGGACGACGAAGTGTATCTCCCCAAGGATGACTTCATCCGTGTCACGCGCTTTTGTTTCATCTCACCTGACGGTGATTGGAGAAAAGACCACCACATGTTGAGCGACCTAGTCATCAAAAGCGCCCTCAACATGGTGGCAGATGACGCTGATTTCCGGATCCTTCGCGTGGAAAAGAACAAGGTCGCAGAGGCCATCAACTTCTGCTCCATCACGGCTCTGGCAAAGGCTGGGGTCAAAGAATGGGGAAGACACTACGCCAAGTTTAAATACCACGACGAGACGTTAGATCGGCTGGCCTTTCTGGATGGCTGGCTACAGGTCGCGCACATGAATGCACGGCGACACTTCAAACTTCCGCCTGAGATACCCGATGCGATAGTCCAGCAGCGAGCAACCCGCTGGCGCAACCGCCCAGTGCTTGTGGTCAATGTATTCATATACGATACGGAGTGTGATGGCTTTCGCTATGCAGCGACCGTGGAAGGCATTTCGCTGACCGAGAGAAATGAGAGCCTAACAGAGTTGGTACATGATGCGTGGAGCTATCTGGATGGGTTCCTTAAGGCCAACTTCCCCTACCTCACCCCCGGTACAGTCCGGTTACGTTTTGCGCCCGATGAAGAGGTGATCAAGCAAAACCCGGCGTGGGAATCGCTGGTTGACGATGGCATTTACGGTGACCTGGAGCAGTCGTTCCCGGCTCAGACAGTGCCAGTCCTCGAAGGAAGCTGATGCCGGGGCGCGTGCCTGGATCCTGCACCGGTTCATGACTGTCCATGCGGTACTCGCAGTAGCGCCGCCGGGTAAGTGGCGTCAGGGCTGGCCATCGAGCCCAAGGTCACGCTCTACTACATCGAGTGGGTGCAACCGCTCTTCCCCCTTGCGCACTCTCTCCGTGATCCGGTCTGCCTCACTCAGCAGGCCCTCATGACATTGATCCATCTCCTGCTCAGGGCCGAAGTCACCCGCGTCAGCCTCGCGCAGTGCCGCCCCTATCTGCTCGACCTGCAACTCCTCACGCGCCAGATACTCCGAGATGGCCTGTCTTGCGAGCTCGGATAAAGTCCTGCCAGTAGATTGAGCCAACCTCTGTAGCCGTCGTTCTACGTCGTCCGGCAGTTGCACCGACCACTCCTCCATAACCCCCCCGATCAACAAACTCTCTGACTTGATGGTACAGCCAAAGCCCAGGTTCATCATCGCTTAGTGCTGCCCGGCAGCGCCAGGTTGCACACCCGGTGCTCGGTCTGGACCGGACCATGAATGTCCGGGTGGGTCAGCGACTACCGGCCGCCTCTTCTGCCCGGCATGACCTGGTACCTCGGATGCAGACCTCATCCCGGCAGCTGGGTCGTTTGTCCGCTCTCGAGTGGGTAATGTCCAGCACAGACATTATCAGTGCACCGGGTTGTCTTCAGCCAAGGTTTGCCTGGAACATGCCGGTCTCAGCTGGTGGCCTCTCTGGTCCCTCAACGGGCCTGCCGCAGCAGGACGACGCTAAGCAGTAGCAACAACGCATTGGTCGCCAGCAATGTCACGACGCTGAACACCATGCCCTCCAGCCAGCAGTCGCCCAGCCTGCCCAGCAGTGCGAGGGCCTGCTCCTGCCAGCCGTCCAGCGCAAACCAGCCGCTGAGCATCGACCAGAGGATGGATCCAGCTACCACCACTGCGGTAAGCGCAACTCCCGCCTTGAGGGTGAGACCATGCTCGGCCATCCGGTAATCGGCAATGCTCGGAGTGGAGTGCAGCGCCACTGAGTAGCACAGGAGCAGTAGCAGACCAGAACGCCAGTCACGAGATGCCGCCAAAAAGTCTGGGGCGGAAACAAGAGACAGCGTGCCGGGTTCGCCCTGTCCGGTCAGGCTAAGCAGCCCGCTAATGAGCAGCGGGCACAGCAGCGCCGGGGCCAGCGCCGAGACCACCAGTCCGAGTGTCTGGTAAGAGGACAACGGGTTGTAGCGGTACTGGACGAAACCTAGCGTGACCCGATTGCCCCGCGCTGGATGGGGGCCAAACCAGTTGATCTTGTCGATACGATGGAGAAACAGCACGTTGAGGGTCGCGTGGGCCAACTCGTGTGCCACGACGCCGGGGAAACTCAGGACCAAAAAGGGTCGATAGCCCAACACACGCTGCATCTGTGCGTGAGCCCACTCTTGCAGGGCGCACAAAGCGGGAATACTCAGCAGGACCGCCAGTGGCACAATGAGGGGAGACAGCTCAAGAAGATCGGGCATCAGAACGGGCACCAGAGGGAGAGCGCAGACTCAGATTGTCTTTCGCGGACAGCGAGCAATCAATCCAAATCAACTGGCTCCACATCGACAGGCACTACACCAACAGGCACCGCCAGCTGCTTCACCCGGCCATGAACGATGTAATACTGCTGCCGATTCTTTGTAAGGAACGAGCCTGACAGATAACCGATGGCTTGGAGTTTCATGATCCCCTGCTTGATCTTGCGGTTGGCCTCTTTGTCCGACGTCTCAAGCCTGACCCGTTCACGCAGCCGCTCGAATGACACCGGCACCGGGTTATTGGGTAGCGACGAGAAGAACAGATATAACGTCTGGGCGACTTCCGCTCGGGGCAGCATTTTGAGAATTTGCAGACTGACCAGCACCTGATGATCCAGCCGGTAGAGATCCCAGAGGGTTTCGTCGGCCATCAATTCGACGACATCTTCCTCACCGTCGTACATGGCCCGTAACAGCATCCCTGTATGAACGGCCTTCTCCGCGCTCTTACGCCGGAACGACATCTTTTGGCCCTGAATGCGTGCCAGCGAATCGCCAATTTGGCGTCTAAGATTCGCATCGAAGCGCCTGCTAGGATAACCGCACTTTCTCGCAAACTCGGAAAACGGCAACTTCACGGTGTTAGCGGAATAGCCTTGTGTGGCGAAGACAAACACAATGCCGCACCACACCCGAAAATCCGTTTCGATGTTCAGCCGTGGGCCCCGCATCTGCACATGGTCGTAACCTTCGGTCTGACACAGATCGAGGCTGATCAGGTCGGCGCTCAGGTCCAGCGTTTTGACTTCGGTCGCGTCGGTCGTGCGGCCAACCGGCGTGAACACACCGGTACGAAGCAACACGTTAGGTTGAACACTCGTCGCGCTGGTGATGACCAGCGTCTTACCGTCGTACAGGCCAGTGGTATCAGTGCTTGGTAGCGGATTGTCTATCTGACCCATGCGGCCCCCGTTAATTATTGCCAAATTAGAATACACCAACGAGCCCAATTAGAGTACACCTCTCGCGGTATTTGCGGGTCACAGCACACAATCAACGAGTCGTTGGTACCAACGGACATTAACACTGCCTTACACAGGCCCTCACTTTACCCACTCGGCATACACCTATCCCACTCGGCATACACCGACCGAGAAAATAGCGTCATCTGGGCGCTAATGGTTGCGCATCCCACTCGGCATACACCCACCCTGTACGTCGCTTCACACGGGAATTGCCGTCATCTCTACCCACTCGGCATACACCGACCAAGAGAGCTGCCTCATTTGGGGGCTATTGGTTGTGCATCCCACTCGGCATACACCCACCCAGCACGTCGCTTCACATGGGCATTTCCGTCATTTCTACCCACTCGGCATACACCAAGTCAGATAAAAGCCCCAGATGGAGACCGCCATTTACTTTACCCAGCTGTAATACACCTTCCCCCTAGATAACCCACTCAGAGTACACCGGAGGCTGTTTTTAGACCCGCATGGCTCTTTTTCGCCATATCGGAGCACGCAGGAACTACCAGAACAGCAGTTTAAGGCCCTAGACCAGACTGATTCCGGCCATGTTCGGGGCTCATCACAAGGTCTCAGGGGTGGCAAGACGAGCAGCCAGGGTCGCACAGAAGCGCAAATAGGGCGTGATCTGGTCTCCGTGGATGTGGATAACATGGCAGATGGCTGTTAGCCTTATTCCCAGAATGTGGCTGTAATACATTGAAAATACAGCGGTTGAGTTGAATGCTGGTGGATGTGGATGAGACCCCAAAATACCCTGTCGGGATACACCACCAACCCTGTCGGCGTACACCAAAAACCCACTCGACGTACACCACCCACCCAGTCGGCGTACACCATCCTCCCTGTCGGCATACACCGCATCGGCCTGTAAGCCGCGCCACGACAGGGCTGGCGTGGTATGGGGATCTATTAGGTACTATCAGGATCTCTTTAGGATCTGTTATTGGATCTGGCCGGTGGATAACCTCAGAGATAACCCCAAACTCCATACTATTCCGGGTTGCCCATTGTCAGGATCTTGCGTGGACTTCGTGAAACCCGGAGCGATGAAAACCAGAGCGTCGCTTACCGGTCGGGATTGACGTCCCACCCACGTCGGCCGACTCCTCCACTGCCACGCAGCCCATCCACGTCCGTTCAGGACAGCCAGCACACTAACTCATCCCAGTCTGGGTCGATTACCCCAATGCCTCCCATCCCAGCAGCTGCTCGCACGCCCGGTGGCCGTTCTGGACCAGACACTGAATGTCCGCGCTGTATTCTCTCCTCCGTTGGCAAAGCGTTTACCTGGTGGCCACAGGGAGCCCAGTAGAAGAGGGGTTGGGCCAAGGGCTCTATCCCGGCGAGCCGCCTTGGCAGTGGCGCAATGCCCCCTCTCGCCCCTGATATGGCTTGTTTTTGGATCAGCCGCATTTGCAGTGGCTCTAAGCCCTATAGCTCCATGATATGGCTTGTTTTTGATCACTCTCTTTGCCAGTGCAGCTATGCCCCATCACGCCGTGATATGGCTTGTTTTTTGGATCAGCGGTTTCGCATAATGCGTCAGGGCAACCATATGCCCACACATGAAAGGGATTTTATGAGGCAGAGCAAGTTGCTCACCTGTCTTCACGAAGGCAGGCCGGTGCGCTTTACCCATGTCCGTGGCGAAGTCTTCGTGTCGCGTGCTGACTTTATCGCAACGGCTCACGCCTGCTTCACGGACAAGCAGCAAGGCGAACTGCTGGTGAGGCGCTGCTTCACCATGGCGGGATACGACTATGACTTTCGGGTGGCACAACTCGGGGAGAGCGAAATCGGCCCTGCAATCCACCACCTCACTCTGAGCGACCTCACCAGTACGCTTCAGCAGATCTGGCGCTCCCACCACCCTGATGACCCTGAGCACGACGCTATCAAAGCGCGGCTGACCAAACTGCATGGGGAGCTGAAAGTGGCCGTGTGGGAGTCCGTGAGCCACTTTGCCATCTCAACCTCTGCGTTGATCTCCTCCATCGAACGGCGGCCAACCCGTGAGAGGGTTCGCTTGCCGGTGAAAGTATCCCAGCAAAACGGGTTGCTACACGCCACCTGCCAGAAGATTGGCCTTTCGCTTAAGGCTGCCCACAAAGGCTCTCTGGAGGCCGCCGTCTGGGATTGCCTCCCGTCCCTGCTGGAAAGTCACGACTCCGATCTCACCCCAAGCAGAGTGACGCTGGCGTTTCACTACGATGAGGAGCTGGTGGACGATCACCACCACTAGCGGCTCCTTTAAGGACAGCCACCAGCACGCGCCAAAAACCGGTCAAAATGCCCCTAAAAAACTCGGTGTGAAACAGTGAAATACCCCTTGCGCGATTGACTGTTAAAGGTAAACTACTGTAATACAGCCTGTGCCAGAGAAGAGGGTTAGGGATGCAGTTTATTACCGATGTGAAACCCGGCGAATGTGAGATCCTGACGCCTTCTTTGGTGCATAAACCGCTACTGGTCGTAGACAGCTGGAATGGCGCACACGTACTGATGCAGTTCGCCCCACCTCCTGCGGGATGGACTCACGACGCCCTGTGCGCCCTCGACATCCACGTAGACCAGATCGCAGATGCCTTCCTTGGAAAGGAGTGGGTCGGGTCAACGGAGATTTAGCACCATGCCACAGGTCATAATTGACGGGATTGAGTACGTGCCACGCGCTGCCTTTGAGCGCCTGACACCACCGGAAGACGACTAAGCTCACCCGAGCGGGTGAAGAACAGTGACAGAGGGGAAATGCGATGATCGAGGTGCAAGAACTTATCGGTTGTGAGGGAGCGTTGCGGGACGACTTTGAGTGCATAATGTCACAACACCACTACGCACTTGAACGCAACCAGCACGGCGAGTACACCCATGAAGCCGTCAATAACATGTGGATTGGCTTCTGCCTAGCCAGTGCTCACCGGTCAGCGCCGCACATTCAGGAACCGGACGATCCCAGTGAGTTCCCCTGTTGAATCCCAGAAAATCTGTGTTATGGTTTAGTTGAACCAAACGCAGCCGGACACTATGCGAGCCGGATCGGACTGACAGGAAGTGGGACTTGAGCCTGTCAGACTTAAACAGAGGGACGTTCGGGAGGTATTCCGGCAGCGGCTAGACCCTATTCCCACCAGCCAATGCGAAAGACCTTGAAGGCCAGCTGTTTCAGCTGGCTTTCTCGTTTTCACCACCCGCCCCAAACACCCCGTTCTCCGTGTCCGGCCCGCCGCTTGCTCGATGTCCGTGGACTACAACAGCTTGCCACAGGCAACCAGCACCACGATTCACCGAGGTGTCCTGGTAGTCCTCCGGCGTGCCACCCCTGTCGGCTTACCTCTCCTCGGGCTGTTTCCTGCTTGCCCGTCCGGCAAGGACTGTGATCGAGGCAGAACACTCTTCAAAGTGACCCCAAAGTGACCCTTGCGCGAATGCTGCTGCCTGTTACATTGCACCGAGCGGGTGGACACGAGACAGGGATAACAAATGAGTAATGACGCACTGGAAACAGAGGGTGCATCTGGGCAGGCGGAAAACTTTAATCTGCGCATTGCGAATGCCTTAAAAGGACTGCTAGAGCATAGAGCGGCGGAAAAGGGCTTAAGCCTGAACAAAGAGATTATCTTGCGCCTGCGCCTTACCCAGCAACAGGATGAACAGGGCTATGGCGAGATGGCAAAGCTCTGGTTTCAACAGTCTATCGGCTTTAACGAACGGATTGATAAGCTCAGGCGAAAGACGCAGTTCAAACTACGCTTGCCAGCCGACCTGAAGGATTACCTCGACAAAACCGCCACGGTAAATGGATTCAGCCTCAATCAGGAGATTGCCTTCCGGTTGGAGTGGACTAAGCATCAGGACGAACAAATCAGTGCTCCTGAGTCTATTGCCACAAACAAGGTTGAGGTTTGTCAGCCAGCGAGTCATGAGTCGCCGCCAACACAGAGCTCACGCCACAAAAGCGTCCAATTCAACCTGCGCATAACTGAAGCCATGAAAGCGTATTTGACCAGCGAAGCTGCCTCCCATGGCCAGAGCGTGAATCAAGAGATCAACGAAAGGCTCGACCTGAGCAAGCTGCCCTACGCGCAATACCATAGCAAGCGGGAGAAGGTAGCCCACGACGAGGCCGCAGCCCTGCGCCTGTTGCATCTGGCGCAATCTCACTGGGGCTTGAGTGAAGAAGTCAAAGCCGACCTGCGCACCGTAGCGATGGCGGCGCTGGAGCTTAGTCGCGGGCTCAGAGACTAGCGACACCCACCGGGTGAAACCTGCCATCCACGTCCTGCAAGGACAGCAGGCCACCCGGCCACGTCTTCAGACCGGCACAGAAGCAGGTGCCCCCCATCCCAGCAGCAGCTCGCACGCCCGGAGCTCACCCGGTTCTTCCGGGTTACCGTCCTTGGCGGAAATCCACAGCGCCTGAGGCCGGCGCACGCGCGGTGACCTGGTAGCCACCGCCCCACCACCAGCATCTCGAACACCCATCGTTCTGGCTGGAGCGCATCAGCTCCCACTCAAAGTCCACCGAGGAAAACTCCCCCCCCCCTCGCGCCGGTTTGCCGCCGGGCTGGAGCCGGGCCGCCGGTACTCCGCCCGCAGTCATTGAGCAGGCCGGACATCCATCACCCGCCTGCCCCGTCTCGCCGCACCCGAGCTGGCCAGTCCCGCGTCATCGAACACGTCCACCGGTCGCAGGCGCTCATCGTCCTTAGTGGACAGCAGCCAGAAAGCACGCGACGCGCACCTGGCAGTCGCAACTGTCGGCTCGGCTATGACCTGTCCCAAATCGGGTTTGCCCCGAGCGTCATCCCTTCCGGAGAGCAGCAGTAGAAGTAGGAATAAAGAAGAGTCGAAGAGGAAAACCGAGCCGATCTACCCATAATGCCGATTGACCAATAACAGTAAATTTATTTTGCTCAGGGGGGTTTACAGGCGTGGGTGTATTACATACCATGGATTTACCGTTAAAGGTCAATCGCAGGTGATTAGGATGACTCGACACACAGAAGTAAATAACGCCAATGACGTCTGTCTGGAACGCGCTCGCCGCTTCTCCTACGAGCTGATGGATGTGGCGGAGACCTATACCGGCCTTGCCATCCAGTATGGCCCACAAGCCTTAAGCCTGTGCCTCTATCTGCAACAAAGTCTGCTCGATGAGCAGGTGGGTGGGGTTGACCTTTACGGGTATAACGACCTCGCCTGTACCGGCTTCATGGCGATCCTCAATGAGATGCCATCGCATGAAGAGTGGTTGTCATACGTCATCACCGATAACCAATAACGGAGCCGCAAGATGACCACCCACATAGAGCACGATCAGTTCGTAGATGAATCCATCAGCAAGGCGCACCTCGCCGCTGGTGGTTGGGAGATGGAGGGCTTCAATCACGGCAACCCGCTCCACTCTCACATGTTCTATCTGCGTGACTATCGCACCCAGCGCACCCAATTGTTCTGCGTCTCGCAAGACGATTGGTACGAGTTCGTGCCTCACCAGTTCACCTTTGATATGGCAACGGCTTGCCTTGCTCATCTGATGCTGAAGTTTGAGGAAGGGTCATTGGAGGCCAAGGAGGAAGCCACCTTAGTTGCTGCCCTGAAGGTCTACGCCAAGGGCACAGGTTGCTATCGCGTGTGGTGTCAGACCGCAAAGGGCAGTGACCGCCTGCATTTTCTCGTGAACATCTACCCCGAAACGGGCGACGACGGCCTGCTGCGCCCCTTCATCTGCCGGTCACCCGACATTGTGATGCACAACAGCGAAGTGTTGCGAGCCACCAGCGAGGCCCGCAAGCAGGACGAGCTACGTCACCCCGAGTGGTTCAAGCGCAAAAAGATCGGCGGTCGCCGCTAGGTAGCGCCCCGCTCCACCACGCACCGCATTGAGGAGATCAGAGAGATGAGAATCGCCATCGAGCAGGTCAAGCAAGGCCATCAGATTGAGCTCTGGTTTGGGAGTCGGGCGCAAACGGTGGAGGTAAACAAGATCACCGAGCAGCGCACGTATCGGACGTTCTCCTTCAACTACTGCGGCGGGGTGTTGGAAATGCACGCCCCCCGAGGCCACACCATCAACCGCGTGAACTGATCACGCTGGCCGGTGTGCAAGCCGGACAACAAGCCAACCCATCACAGACGAGGAAGCACCCATGAAACAGCATCTCTTTGCAGCCATTACCGAGCTCAACGGCGAGTGCGAGTACACCACCAGCATTCTGGTGTGCTGCGACAAAGACGCCGATCTGAATGAATTGGCCGACACCATCGCCAGCGACTGGCGCGGTGAAGCCGAGTTCTGCGAGCAGGAAGGGGTTTACATGGGCGCTGACGGGTGCGCCGTGGCCCTGCCCGAGCTGCGCCCTGTCACCGACGAGGAGGCGCAAGTGATGGGCAAATACCTGGTGACGCTGGGCTACTAAGCCCGGCCGTAAAAGTCCTGCAACCACACTGAACCCAACGGAGCCGACCATGAGCCACCAAACCGACGCCAGCCTGACCCTGAAACACCCGATCCAGCCCCTGTATATCGACCAGAGCGGCCTTGCCCGCTTCAAGGAAAACGCCATCGTCGTACACCTCCTCGATAACGGGGGTATCGACATGAACGCACTCGCTTGTCTGGATTTCACCCAATCAGATCGCGAGCAGTTCGCGGAGCTGATCGGTTACAGCTTGCGGGGTTTTTCCGAGCTCAGCTATGTCACTGATGAAACCCTTAATGCCGCCGTCGCCATGATCGAAAAGGACGAGAAGATCTTCCACATGGAGCAGGAGATCTGGCGGTTGAACTCCCAGCTCGACGCCCTGACCAAGCCCCAACAGCCAACTGCCTAACTTCCACCGAGGACACCGACCATGGCTACCCCTGTCATCGCCCTGCGGCTGGATCCTGAGCTCAAGGCCCGCGCCCTGGCTCATGCCAAGGCTTTGGATTGCACCTTCTCCGACCTGCTGCGCGTGGCACTGGAGCAGTTTCTGACGACGCTGCCGCCGTTGCCGGTCATGCCTGACGACGAGCTGCCCTCCTCGGTGAGCTGATTTCTTAAGGGGATACGATGGAACACAAAGAACTGGTGGCCCTGCTGGGTACCCTGCCGGTCAAGGCGAACACCCTGACCGCTCTGGAAGAAACCCTCGACCACATGCTCACAACGACCAAGGAGCGAGCTGGCTGGATACACATGTCGGCCCTGTGCAGCACGTTAAATACGCTTGAGAGCGAGGGCATCATCAGCGCTGAGCAGAAGGCTGCCGTTGACTGCGAAATCATCGCGCTCTGGCATGTGCGAGCACGAGCCTTCGTGATCAGCCGCCTTAACGCAACGAACGCGGCCAGTTGAGCGCCATCCAGTAGACCCGGCCAATCTTCCGACAAGCCCGCACCGATAACGTAAGGGGACATGATGCAAAACCACGACAAGCCTACCCTGCCCGTCAAGCCCGCCATGATGCTGGACGAGAACGGTCATTATTGCTGGGCAACTCCCAGAACGTCGCCAGAAGAGGGCCTGACGCTCGTGATGAACGTGTGCCATCTGAGCGACACACCAGAGAGTGGGATAGAAACCCTCGTCATTACCCTTACAGCGGGTGAGATCGCCCGAATCAAGCATCTGGCAGCCGTGGCAAAGACTGAAGATCTTGAGTCAGTGACGAAGTGGATCTATCACGGCGACTGGAGCGGGGTGTCCTATGCCGACCTGGCCTACGAAGATGTCCCCCCGGATGACTGCGTGAAGGCGGTCATTGCGGAGGCCGAGAAAGTGGATCAAGAGAAAATCCACGTATCACGTAAGGACTTCCACTTCAGCGCCCTGCCCAAGATCAACGACCACCAGAACCTGATGTTTACGCTGCCGGTTGCCTTGTCTGTGCTGGACAGCGACGTGGCCATGGTAGATCTCACCGAGTGGTAAGCCCGGCTCATTGAACCTGTTGGAGAAGAGATATGGAACACAACGAAGCGATTGAGTGTCTGCGCCAGCACGTCCGTGAGTTCGTCGAGTTGGAGGTAAATGCGCGGCTGGATGAATACCTGCACAAGATGGATCGCAACGGCCAGCTCAAGTTCAACGATTGGGACGGAGTGCATCTGTCCCTGCCCCGCGCCGTCACCACCGCGATTCTGGAAGAGGCCGCCGAGCGGGTCATCTGGTCATTCGAGCGACCCAAGCACCTGCGCCAAGTTAACGCCCTGCGCCGGTTCCTGTGACCCACCCACTCAAGACGCTCACCGTGGATAGGAAGGTGACCCGATGGCGGGTTACCTCGTAACGACTGGAGATCCGTTATGCCCACTACTGCACCGAAGCCCGCTCGCAAGCCAAGCCGTACCTCCCTCATCACCGAGCGGTTGATGGCTGACTTCGCAAATTGTCAAAGATTTTCCCTGCCCTGCCGCTTCTCTGTCGGACGATACACCGGCTACAGCGCGGGGGTAGTGGGTGCCCTTCAACGCCGAGGCTACGTCGTGGTCAAGGTGCGGGGCAGCCAGTACGAGATCACCGGCCATCAGAGCGAGAGCGAGGCAGCTAACCCCCCAGGGCAATTAACTTGCCGTTGTCTTTCACGGACGGCCAGTTCCCGGCCGTAGGCGTCATCACCTGCAAGAAGCTCGGCGGGTACGCGAAATCCATGAGTGGCACCATCAGGGCGTCTGAGATCCGGCAAGGACAATCAAGGTGATAACCTCGCCCTGTCGGTGGTCACCTGGAGGAGACCCAACGGCCAAACTCGAACTTGATGTGCATCAAGAAATGCAATTCCCTTCAAGCTCAATAATCCGGTTAAATATACCAACCGCCAACAGCCATAGCTGGTTCATCAGGCATTTGAGGAGCACGACATGAAAGACATGAATGAGTTCGAAGGAGATGTGGAACTGCTCGTAAACGGCACTGAAACTTTGTTCATTGATGGCTCAAACTTGGCAAAGGTGCATAGTAGTAAATTCCAATCGGTCTTCAAGAACGAGGACGAAGTCGAGACTGAAAGTGGTATAAAAATCAATGCGGAAGTCGTGCTTGATGGCGATGGTAACGAATATAAGCAAGATTTCTATAGTCCCACGCCTGGTGTCACCGTAGAGGTGATCTCCAATACCCTAACCAGGATCGACCCCAGTAGCCTGGATGAGGAAAACGAGTTCCAAGAGGGGGATGAATACGATTTCGATTGATAAAGGGGGCCAGAGGCCCCTGTTTGTATCTGGCAGGCAACGAGGTGATCGAGCTTCTTAATTCAACATCGGCTCCTCGTGTTAAGTGACAGCCCATTGTCCATAACGGACGCCAGCCCCGCTTAAGCCGAATATACCTGTACGCCTATAC
Source organism: Aeromonas sp. TW 6 (assembly GCF_013168745.1). Lineage (NCBI taxonomy): Bacteria > Pseudomonadati > Pseudomonadota > Gammaproteobacteria > Aeromonadales > Aeromonadaceae > Aeromonas > Aeromonas sp. TW 6. Next base: position 59,357 of record NZ_JABERS010000018.1, read on the forward strand.
AGCTCTTTTCCCCCTCCTGTGATAACCTGTGGGTACTTGACGGACTGACAGGACACCCCGACCGATGGACACCTTTACTCCGATAGCCGCCCTGCGAGACCGGATGCACCAGCTGGAAGCCACCCTGACTGAGCTGGGCGAAATGCTGAGCCAGATGCCATTGCAGGAGGCCCACGTCTTCCCCTTGCCGCCCGTGGCACAAGGTGAGGAGCACGACCCCATCGAGCACATCGAAGTCGGGTATCTCTCGGGGAGCGATGCACTGGAAGCCACGCTGGCGGCTTACCGCGACCACACCATGCGACCCGGTTGCTCCACCAAGGCGACCATGCGCCTGCCCGGCCTGCTGCGGTTCCCGTCGTCCTGCGCGGATTCCATGCGCCCACTGGTCATGGCCATCAACGATCACAAGCTGGCGTTCAAGGAGCTGGTGCAGCAGGCGGGCAGCCGGGATCAGAAATTCGAGCTGGTTCACCTCGCCCTGCCCGGCACCATCACCTTGCAGGTCTACCGGCAGATCTCAATGCTCGAAGGCGAGCTCTTTTCGATGGGCTTCACCTGGGCAGACAAGCAGAGTATCAAGCGCGTCACCCGCGAGCAGGTGTTAGCCATGCTGGAGGTCAGCCGGGGCTACTGTCCGGGGCTATCGACCAAGGAAGAGTGGAACAGCTTGATCGACAGGGAGGTGAACGATGTCCGCCGAGTACCGGCAGATGTGGAGCTCCGCATCCGGCGGCCGGTCAAGACCCACCCCATGATCAACCTGCTCTGGTCTGACAGGGAGCCGCGCAAACAGCAGCTCAAGGCGAGCCTGCCCCTGCTGGTCTGCTCCGATAAGCCGATCAATGTATCGCCGCTATGCAATTACCCGACCAATGGGCGCAAGCCGCGCAGTGACCGCAAGATAGGCGCTGTGCCCCTCATCGAGAGAATGCACCTCTACACCTATCAGTGAGGTCACCATAGCTCCCAATCGCGATAGGCGGTTTCGGGTTCCTCCGGTAAGCAATCAACGACATCTACTGTATGAACACTGAGCGCATTCCAGAGATCTCGATATTCATCTCCGGTATAAATTTCGAGGTCGTCTAGCAATTTCACCAGATTACGCTTTCCGATTATTTTCACTCCGACCATATCAGAGGTGACATACTGCTCGATGGTATCAAGACTGTATTCATTGCCGCTTTCCGAGACGATGACGACGTCAGAGGTCAATTCCTGCCAGTCACAATTAAAATACTGGGTTGGCTCACTGGGCAGCTGTAATTGCTCCGCCAGAGCGCGTTGCTCTTTCAAAAAGGTCTCATACCCATTCTTGGTGTAAATCAGCTCATTTCGTAGAAATACTTTAAAGGCAGCAAGGGATTCGAACTTTGGCTTCTTTTTTCCTGATGGAATGCCGGATCGATTTGCCTCATCCTGTGCGTCAGCATCATCCTGAGTTTGTGGCTCGTCCTCATTGTCCTCTTCTAGGTTTGACTCACTGAGCAAGCCGTGGCCTGGGCGTTCCGAGAGGTGGTCGATGATCTTGTATCCGGAGACAGTCTCTAAATTGAGGATGGCGAGGTGCTTGTCTGACAGCTGGTCAATCTTGACCAAGCCAAAGCCGATGCGGTCCAGCAGCCTCGTAAACTTGGCATCAGCCAGCTTTAGGCTCTCAAGGGTATTCGTCATGTTATCGCGGCACTCGCTGACCAGATCGCCCTTGTAGCGTTCAAGCAGCGCTTCCTTGCAGAAGTAAAAGCGTGATGGGAAGTCAGGCAACAGTTTGTCCGACAAGGACTGATTGCACTCCTTGCACAACAAAACCAAAATGAAGCGGATATTATCGTTTCTCGCAAACAGCTGTGCCGTGGTAATAGCCGGGCAATGGTCCCATTCCAGATCTGTAGATACACCGCAGCACTGGCACACTTCATCTTTCATGACCGGATAATTCTTTTTATATAAGTGGCCGTATATCTGCATTGCTTGCTTGCGTTTCATTCTCTTGCCTTCAATTTAATATCTGCGCGTAACCTTCCTTAGAGCAATGGGCACCTATATCCGTGATCGGTGCATCTTCAATTGAGTTCTGCGTTGTCACGCCGCTCAGGGTTGGCGTCGAGTCGTTCGCCCCTACCCCTGACGGTGACTTACCTCATCGGGTTCCAGGCCGTGAGCGTCCGCCATGGACACCGGGGGCACATAGTATTCGACCCCCCCAGTCTGTGCCAGGCGGGTTCGTCTGACCTGGGCATCGAGCGTTTCCCGCACCCATTGCGACCGGGTTTTCCCCTCAAGCGCGGCGGTCATATCGTAATCGTCCACCTGCTGGGCGGTGATCTGCACAGCGCCCAAGCGCTCGGTGCGCCTGTCGCTGGGATCTTTGAAAGGCGCTCCGCGCGCGCGTTTTGGCTGGGTATCGTTCATGGGCGAATTATTACACCTGTATTAATTGACTACAAGATCGGATGGAGTAGAATTAATACACCTGTATTAAATCAATTTTTGAGCAGCGCCGAGGTGTGATGATGCAGCAACCCACTCCCCACACAGAGACCATCGTGAAGACCCTCATTGTGAAGAAGAGAGGTAAACGGTATTTCGACTGCCTCTTGGGCGGGCACAAGGCGAAGCTGGTCATCAATGAAGTGAGCGATGGGCTGGCCCTCGACACCGTGGCCAAGATGCAGCTCAAAGACCTCTCCAAGACCACCCGCTTCGGGACGACCCTGACATTTGAGGCTGTAGCCATCGAAAGCGAGCGGGATGGCAAGAAGATGTATCTCGCTGCGAAGAAGAAAAATGAGGCGATCCGCTGGCTGAAGTACGCCGAGGACGATGTGAGGGAAGGCAGCTACACCACCAATGCCATGAGCAAGGCCATCTTCTTCTGTCAGCCGTATCCCGAGCTCTGCGAGCGGGTGAAGGCGATGGAAGCCAAGGGCTGGGCCAATGCGCAAGCGGCCAATGAGCGCAAGACTGCCCGCAAGTTGGAACGGGAGGCCGCAAGCGCCGCAGCCTGCCAAGCGCTCGATGAGCGCCGTCGCAACCGGTGCCTGTTCCCGCTCAACGCCCTGCCCCCCTTTGATACTCCGATAGAGGTTGGCAAGGCCGTGCGCGTCTACACCGACATGGGTGAGAGCTTCCGCATCAGCGACGATCATCCCTCTGTGTGGGGCTCATACCTGCTGGGGCACGAAGGTGAACGCGGGGCCTATTGCTATTATCGCAACGCGACCAACGATGAGATCGTTGAATTGACCTTGGCCGAACAGCGTGAAGATGAGCGCAAGGCCGAACGGATGGCCGTCAAGGTCAGGGTGGGCGGGTTGATAGAGCGGATCAAGCATGAAGGGGAGCACCCGGACGGCTGGCACCAGCCCGAGGGCGAGCGCCTGTTCGATACCCAGAACGTCAACGGCGGAGGCCACTGGTTTGTCTTGTCCAGGGACGAAATTTGGTTCGTCATGAATAATGGCCGGGACGGGGATAACTGGAGCCGCAACAACGTCACCACTGGCGGGGCTGGGGCCATTGGCTGGCGCATTCCCTATGACGAGGCGGTGGCTTGTGAACTGCGCGAGCTGGCGCAACAGACAGCAGCCCTCGCCTAAGCTACTGGGCGCGTCTGAGCGCCCTGCCCAACCTTCGGAGGTCATCATGCAGCATTCCACCTCGACAGCTCCACAGGCGGTGTCTGAGGCCGTCTGGTATCACATCCAGCAACGCTTTGATGCTCATTGGCAGTTCTTGCCAAAGGGCGAGTATCCCACTGCCGATGACGCTGTTGCGGTTGTGCAGCGCCTTGAGCGGGTTAAGGGCTGGCGAGATCTGCGCGTCGTCGCGCTGCCGGTGCCCGTCCTTGGTGGACAGCAGGGCGATGTCGATTACCCCGTCGTCCACACCGGGCTGCGCTGGGATGATCCCACCATCCAGATAGGGCTGGACGGCGATGGCTACACCATCCTGAGCAACCGCAACATCATGGTACGGGTAGACCGCGCCCATAGCGCCGCTGACGTGGAATGGCACCGCCGCGACAATGGGGTGTTCCAGTGGCAGCTCACGCCCTATGAGAGCGCCGACGTGCGCCACCTGAGCGACCTGTCGCTGTTTACCAAGATCGGCGCGTGGATAGATAACCAGAGTTAAGCCAAAGGCTCATCAATCCGGTGAGCGAGGAGAAAAGCAATGCAACTGTATGTTGTGCTCAATAACGAGCGTGAAGACCGAGATGCAGCAGGGATTTATGAAGCGATCTTCTCCACCCCTGAGCTAGCCCGCGCCTACATCAACCGATTCAGCGTTGATGACCAATGGCGATTTGAGATCCGGGCCGTGGAGCTGGACGGTGAGGTGTGAGGCTGGGTTGGGTACCCGCATCATTAGCAAGTTGAGAGGTAGCAAGATGGCTTACGGAGAGCACACCACGGCGTACCAGCTGCTGGCGGCGAACGCGACGCAGAGTCAAATCGAGGCAAAGGGGCAGTACAAGCGTGATGATGAACTCGGCACCGTCACCTTCCCTGACGGGTCGCGGATCGCACTGAGAAAATTCGGCAACCATCAGGCGTATCTGGCGAGCGGCTGGAACATCACCCCGACCAACCGGTGAGGGTTGAGCCCCCTCACCCAAAGACCGGCTCACCGGAAGGGAACACGCTCCGTTCTAGGGTCGTCCCTCACGCAGTGGCTTCCACCAGCTCCTGAAGCTCCTCAATTTCCCTGCCGGACTCTATCAAATAGTCCTGGCAGAAGGTGGCTACCGGCAGGGGGCGACTGTAGAGGTACCCTTGCAGCATCTGCACTCCGCGATCCCGCAGGTAACTGGCCTGCTCTTGGGTCTCCACCCCTTCTGCGACAATCGACAGCCCCATGGACTTGGCCATGTCGATCACCCCGTCTACCAGCCCCACACAAGCGGCCTTCTTCGGTGAGCCGATCAAGCTCACGAACGCCTTATCAATCTTCAAGGTGTGGACCTTGAACGCCAGCAGGTAGGAAAGGCTGCTGTGGCCTGTGCCGAAATCATCTATGGCCAGCTCGACCCCCATCTCTTCTAGCTCTTCAAACAACTCATGGGAATGCTGATCATCGAGCAAAATTTGCCGCTCGGTCAGTTCCAGCACCAGCTTCACGGCACCGGGCTTGAAGGCTTTGAGGAATTGGCGGCAGTCACGCAGCAGCGCGTTATCTTGGCAGTGACTGGCACTGATGTTGATGCCAATGTGCAGACCGTGCAGGTTTGGGTGCCCAGCCAACTGAACAGCCACCTCCTCCATCAGCATGTGGGTCATGGCGGGGATCATCCCGTAGTCTTCCATTTGCGGGATGAACTGGTCAGGGGGGATCATCACCCCTCCGGGCTGTTGCCAGCGGGCCAACAGTTCCACCCCGGCCAACTGAGTACCATCCGACGACATGATGGGTTGGAGGTAGGGGATGATCTCCTTCTTGCGCAGCGCACGGAGCAGCTTTTTGCGTTGGGAACGTGGCTGACCGAGCAGCTGGTGGACCGTCACGGACAATACCAGTGACAGGAGCATCAGCGCCTCGAACAGAATTTTTCGGTACTGCCAGATGTCGCCCCAGGACACCGGCCCAATGATGGCGGCGTGCAGCTTCAGCGGGTAGAGCTTGGAGTTGATGGTGATGGGTGCCATCTGGTGGTTAAAGGGGGAAGTGACTAACACTCGCCCCTGACTGTCGAGCCACTGGTCGCCAATCTGCAACCAGGTGCTGACTTCCTTATCGAGCAGACCCAGAATGAAGCGCAGCGCCGTGCCGTTCAGGCTGGTGACCACGGCCTCATTCTCCATGTCAGAGCGGATCAACAGCATCGACTGCAACATCTGATTATCTGAGCGCCCATCGACCAGCGCCAGCCGGTTATCGACGTAGGTGATGCTGTTATCACGGATGGCGGTGTTACCGTAGAGGGACGAGCAGTAGATGACCTCATCGCGCAGCAGATTGATTGAGCGGACAAAGGGCTCTTTCCCGGCAATCAGACGCATCGCAGTTGAAGCATCACTGCAAGGACGGAGCAAGAGAGGGAGTAAGGTGAGGTTGTTGTGCTCGGCTGTCAGGATCAGATCGTCGAGGATGGCGACCGACTCCGAGGCGGCCCGTTCAATGCGCCGGTGCAACTCATCCTGATAGGAATCTTTCGCCAGCCACACGCCTGCTAATTGTGGCAGCACGAAGACCAGTAATGCACACCCTACGCGGGTGAACGGTCGATGTAACTCCATGAATATGCGCGACGTCCCTACGGCTCATGGGCTTTGCGCTCATTTATAACACCTAATTTAAACGCCATCACATGAATCTTTCACGCCGACACAAGTATTCGACACCGTGTTAAATATTCATCATTGTTGGAAATAACTGCGTCGCCAGTTCAAGCCCAGCCGTCGCATTGTCCGTCATGGACGACAGCGGTACTTACGAGCCGGTGGCGTGTGGAGCTCCCGCGCGGCTCCCTGGCGCGACGCCGATCGGGAACCGGGTAATACCAGGAAAGGGCGTTCTCAACGTCCTTCGAGTACAAGCAGGTGCTGCACCGACCAGGTTGACAACCGAGCTCCTGGCATTGACCCCGGTGCGACGCGGGTCGTCGGCCGGGCCTGACAGGGAAACGGGCCGCTCAATGTCCGCGGACCACGGCAACCTGCCCCGTCGTAACCCCCAGGGCAGACGACGGGACTGCGCACACCCGGTGCAATCTCGCTGACCTGGCGGCTGAAGTCAGCGCTCGAGAGCGCACTGTCCGGCACGGACTTTTTCATCAACGCTCCCAGGAGTCTCCCAGGGACCGATCGCGGTTTGGCTCAATGCGCTCGGGGAAACCATTCCGGCTTATGCTGTCTATCCATCCGATAGATGGCAGCACTGATCTCAGTGACATCGTCCACGCTCAGCATTGCGGTTTGGGGCTGACAGATTGCAGGTCGTAACCGGCCTTTGCTGTCACCATGCTCCGCATAGATATTGAGCAAGAGGTGCAAACGGTCGCCTGGCTCGGCCTGCTGTACCCAATCCTGACAGACTTTCGATAGCCGCACGTAATGAGTGACAGCCACGGGTAACATCTCAGCTTGGGCGAGGTCTGCATCAGCCTTGTTCGCCTCTAGCATCATGTTGGCGATGTAGGCGCTCGGCATCGAGATAGGTAGCAAATCAGGGGCGCGGGTCTCCTCTAGTTGCTGGTCGGTGAGAGACACGATCCTCATGTTTGATGTCCGATAGTCCACCACGTACACGAAGTGAGTCTTGAAATGCTTGGTGTGATCGCAACACTGGTTGGTGTCCCACCCTGCCGCCCGAAGGTGCCCGTGGGTAACGGTATTGTCTAAGTCGTCCATATAGCTCCTGATTAGCCGCAAGGCGGCCAATGTGCTGATGAAATTAACGACATATTACCAAGATGACTGGTACTGGAGATGATCTGAACCAGGTTGGACCTGAATAGACCCACCCTCAATGTCCGGGGGCCACCTTGAGCGCGGCACCGGGATGTCCGACGGACGTGCGTTCTGTCGTGGCCAGCACGCTGACCTGGCGGCTGATGTCCGCTTTACCTCATCAATATCCGTGCAGGACTTTTTCGGTGCACCACTTGCCCGATTTACCCCGGAGCTCCGGGTTCCCACCCCGGTGCGAAGCCAGTCGCGACGCGGATTCACGGCGATTTGGCAGGCAAAATGTCCTGCGTGGAAACCCGGTGCACCATTTACCAAATTTACCCTGGTGCGACGCAGGTCTGCGGGTCGGACGTGAGCGATGCCTGCCGGGCTGATAATGTGGGCGCAGGACTTTACCGACCCTTACAGCGGCGGTACCAGGGGAGCTGCGGGCATGGCCTGGTCGAGTCACCGGTGGGAGACATCGGTTTTAGCATCCGTTGTCCATGGTGGACGGGCAGATCTGCCTTCACCGGTTCACCAGGTAAACCACCACCCCGGCGGCAAGGGTCTCTCGGGCGAAGGCCCCCCTATCCGGTAAGCGCGGTGGTAGCTTGGTATAAGAGAGCTTTAGAGCGGGAAAAGTGCCCGGCCTGATGAGACCGGGCTTTTACTATGGACCCTCAGCGAGAGGGAGATGCCTCAATAGAGAGCGTTGGCTAGTCTTACCAAAATGGTCGTTTACCACCTCGAAAGGTGGAGATGAACCGGCTCAAATTACGCAGCGACAGTGGTCTTGGCAATGGCCTTGGCAAAGTAGCTGGTCGCATCATCGCACCAGCTCTGGTATGCCTGCTTAAGGTCGGCACCCTGCAGGCGGAAACCGTTGCTGTCAAATTCGATGCGCCCTATGGTGATCGGCGCAAGTGCCTTGGCAGGCCAGGTTTTCACATCCCATGAACCCGATACCAAGCCACAGTTGTGTGCCTGATGGCCGCCCATGCGTGGGTCGCGGGCAAACTCCAGCAAGGTGGCGATGAAGAAGCCAAGCTCAAGTTCGTTCGCGGACTTCAGCGCCATGCGGTGCTCCATGGTGGTTCCAGCCGTGATCGCTTCGTACTGGTGCTTGAGAGAGGATTGCGGAATTGGATGTGTGCGATTAGGCCAGTGTGACGGCGTGATCCGGGTATTTTTCGTTGTAGAGCTCGCGCAGGTACCCATACTTCTTCATGTCATGGCGGCGCATGATGAATACCAGCATGTCTAACGTCTCATCAGGGTCAGCAAATACCGCTATCTCACGCTCAACTTCCTTTGCACACCACGAGCAGACCGCTTCCTCCACATCGCCAACCAAGATCACTTTTTCGTGCTCGGCCAGCTCAACCAGCTGCTCCGAATAGGCAGAAATGGACCCCAGATCTGTCAGAATGAAGAGTTCCAGGTTGCCCCCTTCCACGTACTCATGGGCCGGGACCATTTTAAAAGCATCTTTCGATAGCACCGTTGCCAGATGGTCGATGACCTCGTTCTCAAACCCCTCCGGCAGGCCGGGGTATGTTCCCCACCATTCACTACCGCGCTTCTCGTCTGTGTAAGCATCAGCAATGCGTTGAAGCATGGCCTCCAGCTTGGAGTCATGGGCCAGCGCCTTGATGCTGGACAGGGTGGCGTTGGGAATGATGGGAAAGCACAACTGCGATCCGTGGTACATCTCGTTAAAGGCTGCGACCGAGAAACCTTCATCCATCGCGTAGGAAGCGTCTATCTCTATCTCGCCCGCGCTCGGGTTGGGGCAAAATTGCAGATAGGTAAAATGATGGGATGCCTCATCAGAGGAGCACCAGTAGAGCGGTGCATTAGTGGCGGGGACGCGGTGAGGGTAAGTGATGAACATAGTCATTGCGCGATCCTTAGCTGGTCGCTGTTGTTATAGGCGTCTCCTGTTTACCCGGATCAAGCGCCGTCATGCAATGCGAAGACGCGCCCTCTTGCGTGTTTTGCGACGCAGACCAAATTCCTCAACCGGGTTGGTACAGGATGTGGCCAGCACACTGACCTGGGAGCTGAAAGTCCGCACTCGAGACCTGATGTCTCTGCCGGACATCCACATTTTTCTCACACCCGGTGGCCTGGCGAGCTCCGGGCCCCCACCCCGGTGCTACGCCGGTTGGGAGCCCGGTAATCCCTGAAAAACGCTCTGCGCGTCCTGCAAGGACAACGTGCTGCAGCCTTGACCTGGTCGATGCCCCGTCGGGCGGCAGGGCGTTACCTGGACAGGCAAATGTGCGAGTCCGCCCACCACATTGACTCCCCCCCTCCCCCGGTACCAGGCAGCGAACTTTCTACCGGGGTGATCACCTCGATGAGGAGATGAGCGGGGTCGATACCGATCTCGATGTGGCCGACGGACAAGGAGTTGATGGAGATGGAAGCGGGCGTGCGATACGGGTACCTGCCCCGGTGAGCAATCCAGATGTCTTGAAGAACTGGGGAAAACGGAGGGGAGAAAAAAGCGAGGAAAGAAAAAGGCCGCCCTCCGGTGAGGACAGCCTATCGCTCTACAGCTTTGCGCGGACGGCGGCTAGGTTTTCTGACAACGACCCTGTCAGGCTCTGGGACTGGGCCCAAAACACCCGCGCCATTTCATAAGCGGCATACTGCTGGGGCTGGCTCAGGGCGTGCAGCTGGCGCACAGCTGCTGCAATCTCCGGCTCCAGCTCGTCAATGCTGATGACCCCGTACAGATCCATCACGTCCGACGCTAAGCGGAACGGGGCAATGGTAGGCCCCCCAAAATAATGTCCCGCATAGGCGTTGAACAGCTCAACCCAGGTGGTGTCATCAAGATCCGGCACCAATTGGCCGAGCAGCCGCGAGAGATCGGCGGTGGCCCCATTGAGGGCACTGCTCCAGCTTAAGCTCGGAAACTCCGAAGATTCGTCAGCGCTACTCATCTGGCGGGCCTGCACGTAGGCAACGGCCTGTTCTGATAGTTGAATGCTCTTTTTGATACCCATGTCTTCGTTCCTTCTGATTTACGAGCTAACGTCCTGCTCGAACTGGCGGTTGTAATCCTCAAGCACACTGGCATAGAGGCTACTGTTGTACTCGACCAAGAGTGTTGCGGCTGTCTTGATGGCTGCAGAGGGCATACTCATACGGCGAATGTAATGCTCTACTTCTATCTCAACCGCTCTCACCACGGCCTCTTCCATGTCGCCAAGGATTACCGTTTGTGCCCTCTCCAGTTCAGCGGCGGCATATTTTGCGAAGCTACCGTGCTCAACCACCCCCTCAATCACGTTTTCGCCAACAAGCCAGTCAGATGCCAGCCACACCTCTTCTGCGATAAGCCTGTGCTCCAAGTAGTCAATGATGCCCTGTTGCCAGTCTTCATCCAGATCGCACTGCCCCACATAGTTGTTTCCGTTCCACACAATCCGGTAGTGGTCGCGAACATTGGTCAGCATCGCGGCCAAGTCCTCATCGTCTGCCAGTGAAAGAAGACTGTCCCGGCTGGCGAAGGAATGAATGTAGAAGCGCACCAACTTTCCTAAAGCCACATCAGCAGGCAGTGCGGGGCCAATCTCACCGCTATAGTCGGCTTTCAGAAAGAGCTCAGGACTTGATGGGTCAAACTCTAAAAATGCGGGTTGAGGGCTGGTTTGCTGCGGGTATTGGAAAAATACAGGTGCGTAAGAATCGTCACGTAAATGGATAGCGATCTGGCTCATAACTCTCTCCTCGTTCCCTGCTCCATCCCGGCTTGGGTGGCTGCTTGGGTCAGACGTCAGCGGGGTGCTGACCTGGTTCAAATGTAGCCGATTACGACTTAAAAGAGAACTGTTTTTTATGATATAAATATCCCTGCAAGCCGCGTCGCTACTGGGTTTGAGTCAGATCATAGAGTCCGGCAAGGACATCGGCAGCGACATAGAAATTGAGGCCAAAATGACTGGCAACATTTGCACCCAAGGTACCGCATAGGCACTTCGCACCGGTGCGTTGTTCACATCATTCACCGACACAAGAGATAGAGAGCCGCAGATGAAAGGTCACATAATTAAAGAGGTGTTCCTATCCACCAAAGGGGATCCCTCTGTGGGTCTTGGGAGCGAAAATGCGGTGCTCACCGCACAGGGCGATTACCTGCTGGATCTGTGCGTTGTTGACGAAGAGGAGCGCTCTGATTTAGTCGAGGGTTTCAGGGCCAAGCTGGCTGACACCTTCGCACTCATATGGGGAGAGCCAGTCATTGTGCGCTTTGACTACGAAGAAGCAGCTCTAGCCTAGTGACCTTCTCGGGCCGGGCACCCGGCCCATACCACCCGTTTCAACCCCCTACCCTGCTGGCAAAATCAGATCGACGCGCTGGTTCCTGGTTGTCTTCGACGGATTTTTTTAGAAGGCATTGGTCTGGCCTAGCCTTTGGCCATCCAAAATTAACAGTGTTAATTTGTAAAATGCCTGCGTGACATGGCTAAGCCTTGGGCCATCCAAAATTAACAGTGTTAATTTCCTAAAAGTGCCGACCAGTCCGTGGGGGAAGTTAAGCCCCAGCAGCTGACGCCGAAGCAAAATAACAGTGTTATTTTAGCTAATGCTTACGGCACCACCTTGTCCTGACCGTACCTTTCCTAGAGCCAAATCGCGCTTTCCGTGAAGGACTGCCAGATTTGAAGAGCTCATCAGCTGCAACACCCTACCGTGCAAATGAAAAACCCCGCTCTGTGCGGGGCTGGTGGGCGACGGCTGACAGCATCAAACTTCGAGCAGAACGATGTCGTAGTTAACCTGAGATCGGTTTAAGCCAGCATTATCACGGCTTGCTCTTCGGATGTAAGATTCAAGGCTGGCTTGTTGTCTTTGTGGCAGTACGCGATCAGCCCTCCAAGCAGATTCAACATAAATCCATGCATACTCCTGTGCCGTGAATGCTCTATCTGCGAGATGTTTTTCAGCTGGTCATTGATTGTTTCAATGATGAACCTTTTGGATAGCATTGCCCTGTCAAAAAGCGAATGGACCTTTGGTTTCATATTCTTACGGTGCCCCGTTATCAATGTCACTCCCTTGGCTGCCAGCTCATCTGATAACGCTTGACTGATATATCCTTTATCGCCGTATAACCGGTCCGGTAAACAGGCTGCTAATTCCCTGACCGGTGCCCGGTCATCGACATTTGCTGGTGTCAGCTTGGCGGCAACCAGTCCGCCCATGTGATTCACAATGAGGTGTAATTTGAATCCATAAAACCAGCCCATTGTTCCCTTGCCTCGCTTTGCGACACCATCGAATACCTTGTGCCGGGGAATCCGCAGGTTATGACAGACCTTGATGCTGGTCGAATCAACAAATTCTATCCCGGTTGGGGTTGCCTTCAGCTGGGTGAAATAGGCACAGAGCGGGACCAATACGGATGGCATCATCTCGAGGAACCGGGTGTAACTGAGCAATTGAGGAAAATCCTGCATGTGATAGCGCCGGAGCAAACCGTTGTAGAAGTTTTTGAAATCCCGGTGGTGTGACATGTGGAAAGCAATGATGATGCACATTATCTCACTCGCGCTCATGCGCCCGGTACGCTGGCGTTGACGCTGACCGCTAACCAACAATTGCTGGTGCCATTGAGGCATAAATACGGCACAAAAATCATCAACATCACAGAAGAGTTCCAATAACTTGTCCATGCCCGTTCCTTTGTGGTCAGTGTCTTTGTCACTGCAGGATCAGATCTTGGAACGGGCATTGAGTTCATTTTTTACGCCGTTTTTTATCCCGAGTTCAGGTTAGTTAAATACCCCGTCCGCAAGGGCCTTGGCGCGACTCTCGTAAGCCGCTTCTTCATAGGGCTCCTCATCACTGGGATGACATACAAACTTACCATCATCCAGTTCAGTCAAGATGACGCCCTCTTTCTCCAGTAGCGCCTGCACCATATCTAGCGTGGCCTGGTCATGCTCGGACAGGCCGAGCCAGGTGTCACTGTCTACAGAACCGTCCCCGGCGTAGGCGCAGTTCTGATCTTCAACCAGCATCCCATCGACACAGATCACCAGATCTACCGAGCGGCGCTGCATACTTACCAGCGTGAAGGCGGCATCGGTCGAGGCAGCCACCACCCGGTCAGCATTCGTAAAGCCAGTGTCGTTGTCGATTGAGATAACCGTGTAGAGCTTGTCTGCAACCACCGACTCGCTGGTGGTAGCTGGAACTTCGTTCACGGGCTCAGAGGTGGGCACGGGAGTCTCGTTCCCCACGGTCAGATCAAGGCCGTTATCACTGATGCACTCTTTCATCGCTTGCAGCAACGAGCCGTAGTTCTCACCGCCTTCCGAGCCGTCCTGACCCACCCAGCCAAAGCCTCCGTCCTCTTCGACAAACCAGAAGCCGAGAGTCTTGAACTCCTCAATCAGGGCTATCGCTTGCGGTTCGGTGAGCGGAACAGATCCATTCAGCCAGTCATCACACGCGACGAGATCGTAGCCAGCCATCAGGGCTGTTTCACTCTGGTCAACATCACCCTCAACGCAAATGATGAGATCGCTGTGGCGCTTGAGGGCCACGAGGGTAAAAGCGTCATGTTTCGATTCAGCATGTACGAGGTCGGTGTAGATTTGACGGCCAAATTCGCTTTCGATAGAGACGACGGTGAAGAGCTTGGTCATGGTAACTCCTTGGTAATGGATTCAGGTTCGGTAAGGGGTGGCGATACTCACGTTCCGCGCAGGACACGCAGCTGGATTGGGCGCACGACGTCGTCCTCCGAATCCAGCAAATTGATGTGTTGGTTCTGAATGCAGTGGCGCATAGCTTGTATTTCGGTAGGGAATCCAAGACGAATCTCCAGCGAATCTCCTTTGCTCCATGTGTACCAGCCATTTACCGCAATGAAGGAAAGGCCGAGCTTGTCCATGTGTGCGGTCAGGAGGGCCATCTGCTCCGGGTCAGGGTCAATATCAAGAGAGCGCCATTGAGATGGCAGGATGACGCCTAACCGGTCAACACAATGACGGATGGCGCGATAGAGGGTCGGAAACACCAGCGAGCCCTGAATGCTGTCTTCATCTACCCAGGTGTACCAGCCATCCACAGTTGGGATCAGGTAGCCCATCGCGTAAAGACGAAGACGAAGCCGGTCCTCAATAGTTGGGTCAATCTCTCGTATGGAGTCGATCCAACTTTGACTATCTACCGGCCCATCATTGAGCTTCAGCAAGCCACGCAAGTCCCCTTCGGCACAGAAGACCAGCTGCTGATCGCCCATCAAGGCGACAAGGGTGTATGCGCCTTCTCGGGTGCCTGCCTCTACCACGGTGATGCTATGTGAGCGGGTGATACGATTCATACCGACGACAGTAAACAGAGCCATAGTGCGTCTCCTCTATTGAAATCAGGCGGCACGACGGGCGCGGCGCTGGGCAATACGTTGGGCAATCCGCTGCCGTGCTTCTGCGGCCTCGTCGATGCACAGCATCATGCCAAGCAGCAGGGTGTGACGAAGGTTCCTCTCTTCTTCCGTCAGGAAGTCAAAGGCGGTGAAGCTGACCGGCACACTGCCGTAATCTGAAACCCGCTCGCGCAACCGGGTATTTGCTACCTTGCTCAACGCTTCGTACTGCTGCTCTACTGCCTCACGGCCTATCGCCTTGAAGTAAGCAATGGCGTCTCGTTCCGCTGCAGGCTGAGTGGTGTCTAGCGCGTTCATCGGTGATTCCAAACTGAGCAATCTCTAAAACGATACTACTGGCGTTTTTATCTGTTTTCAAACGTTTCGACAATTATGAGCGCATGATTATTAAGCGCCGACCAGTGGGTACTGCAATGCAAAGTGGGAACGTCAGAGAGCTGGGGAAAGGGTGCTGACGGTCGCTTGACCATTAGGCAGACCGCCGGTTTCCTCGACGGACGGCAAGACATACGACGCTGAGCTACCAGGGAGATGAAATAGGGGAAAAAGGTACAGCAGGACAGGCAGGCATAAAAAAAGGCCGGGTGATGCCCGGCCAAGTCCCATGAACAAACTTGCTAGAAATTTAGGCCGGTAGCCGAGAGGATGTGGTCAAAATCGACCTCACACTGATCGCCAACCAGACAGTGAGCACTGCCATCTGACGCAACTTGCACCGGCATACGGCCTTGTTGCACAATTCCAAAGCAGGACAGCAGTCTCTCAGGCGCCGATTTCGCTCAGTTGACCTGTTGTCGTACAGGCATACCTAACCCCGTCATCCTGTTGATAGCCTTCACCCACGCCAGTGCTTCACCTACCTGCGCGTTGTAATTTCTCAGGCTCAGCTTTGCACCGATGAGCTGCTTGACTCGGTACATGGCTGTCTCGGCTTTAGAGCGTTGATGGTAGCCAGAGGCCTGCTTCCACTGCGCCAGCTCTCCCGCCTTGAGGGCAGTGACCGCTTCATTGCGCGGATGCCCCTCTTCCCACAGTGCCGCATTCTTTCTCGGTGGGATAGTGGCCTTGGCCCCCTTCTTCTTGAGTAGGGCATGACAGGCTTTCGTGTCATAAGCCCCATCCGCACTGACTTGCTCTATCTTGCGTCGTAACGGGTTGAGCAAACTGGGGAACACTTCGTTGTCTGCCACCGTCTCGAGGCTAACCTCGGCGGCGATAATCGCATGGGTGGCGGCATCCACTGCCAAGTGAAGCTTACGCCAGACACGCCGCTTCTCCTTGCCATGCTTTCGGACTTTCCACTCACCTTCGCCATAAACCTTCAGCCCGGTCGCATCAATCACCAAGTGGGCGACAGCCCCTTGGCTGGGCAACCGGTACTTGACCTCCACCGTGTTGGCCCGCCTGCTGATGCTGCTGTAGTCCGGTGATGTCAGGGGCACCTGCATCAGCTTAAACAGCGAGTTTATAAACCCCTCTAGGGCGCGCAGTGGGAGCTTGAATACGCCCTTGAGCATGAGTGCCGTCTCGATGGCAGTATCGCTGTAGTGGAAGCCACGACCCCGCCGCCCATGATGAGTCTGGCAATGCCACTGCTTGATAGTATGCTCGTCCATCCAGATGGTCAGCGACCCGCGTTGTACCAACGCTTGGTTATATTCTTTCCAGTTGGTGATGTTGTGTTTTGACTTGCCCATCGACTGTGCTCGGTGATTGATCCGGGAGATCAGATCACCACTTGGCTAGATAGTTCCCCGATTTGTGCAACAAGGCCCCGGCATACTGAAATGCTGGTCAAGCCCGACGTCCAGCCAGGACACGCTCACATTCAGACCTCGAAAATAACGGGCTAACCCAGTCACAAGCTCGGCTACCGATGAGGGGGCAAAAGAATCGCCGTCCACCGTGACCAGCAACGGGGACGTGGGGGAAAGAACCGATAAATCGCTGCTACCAACTACGTCCATCTACCATACTCCCTTGATCAAATGGCACCCCTGCACATTACCAAAAATTTCAAATAAAAGACCCACTTATGGGTCCGATTGCAAGGGGAGGGTACGTGTGTGACGGTTAGTGAAGAGGTCGCCGGTAACTGCGAGGCAGGTCCGGGCCGGGGCTGTCTATGCAGGCCATGCCGAGCTCGAAGAGATGGTCAAAGGTTGGGGGCAGGGGAGATGACCGCTCATCCTCGTCGCGCCAGTTGGCAAAGCCAATGAGGGCCACATTCAGCAGCTCTCCGAGCACCAGGCGCAGTTCCTTGGCTTCGGCATCAATGAGCGTGATCAGATGCTCCCATTCGACATTGGTGTGCTCTGAGCGCACCACAAGCCCGCTGGGGGATACATCATTTGCGACACAGAAGACAAGATGCTCGTATGATCGGAACCAGCTACGACGATCCGCATTCAGGTGCAGGTACTTCTCGCAGGCCAACCCGTATATATACCGGTCAAAGCCCGGTTGCAGATCGGTACTAGAGTCATCTTCCAAGTTCACGTTGAATCACTCCTTACCCCCCAAGCAGCGACTATCGAGGTGGCCGCATAGGGGTGAGAACAGTTGCATAGAGCTAAATTGCGTTGATAACCATCATAATACAGATAATAACGCCTGTCGCAACGTTTTTAGATAACCCCGATGTGAGCATAGATTCCTTGGAGGACACTGGTTAGATGCGGGTTTGCACGATTAGGGTAAGACAACGTCGGGGGTTCGCCATCGCACGTAGATACACCGTTCCGGACGGCTTCGTGCTGCGGGTGTTAGGGACGTCATCGAAAATTAACACTGTTAATTTAGACCCCGGACGGTACCCATCGCCACCGGTTGGCAGAAGTGCCCCGTCATGATCGACGGGGCGCAATGGTGAAGTAAATCGCTTGGTAGAGAGGGGGATTACTGCGGATCAGACGAGAGCGTTGCAAGCAGGTCGCAGATAGTCTGTCGCGAGATGCCTTCTGGAAGCGTGAGCTTGATGACATTGCCCTTCTCTTCCCTCACCTCGATGCCAGAAATGAGCTCAAAGGGCTGAGTAATCTCAGCACTGCCGCCGGAAAGCGCTTGGGCCTCTGCGCCTATCTCTGCCAGCGCTATCGATCTTTTGCTGTACGGTTGCTGATCCTTTGCCCACAACAACAATTCGTCCAATTGAGGCTCGGATAGGGACTTAGTGATCTTACGCAAGGCTAGAACCGTTGGTCGGCCCGTACCTGTGCCCTCCGGCAGCAACTGGTAGAGAGGCAACGGGATCTCAATGGCTTGCAAGGCATAGTGTACTTCGGGGACAGTAACACCAAAGGCAGCGGCTACCGCAGCCTGATCCAATCCTTCGTCATTCTTGACTCGCGCATAGTGCTGGCCCTTGTCATAGAGAGAATTGGGGAGGGTGATGTTGGCTATCCGGCTCAACTCGCGTAACTCTGCAATACCCGACGCATCAGAGGCTTTTATGTAAGCAACTGGCAACCCCTTGCCTGCCAGCAACGCGCAGAAGCGGCGGCGCTGACCATCGAAGATCGCGTACCTTCCATTTTCATCACGGACGGCCAACACCTCCATGATGACGCCACCAGAGCTCACCGAACCAATCAGATCAGTCACGGTTTCTGCCGTCACACTGCTTTGCGACCGGACATTTGCCTCATGGATGTAGGTTAGCTTTCCAACCTTATCGGCCGGTACATAGGCCGAAGTCAGCGTCACGTTTCGGCCATCCTTTAGCCGTAGCACCCTGAATGCACCGGAGGTGATCACCGCCGCCGCCAGGGACGCTTCGGGGTCCGAGTTTGGACCATCATTAGCGCCTGTCAGGTTAAAAGAAGCGATATGACTACCCGTACCGGGGGTGTTGGCCGCTTTCTTTTTCAAAAAATCGCCATTTAATTCGTTGCGAGCCATTACTTAGCCACCTCTAGCACATTTGCAAAAAATTCTTGAATCACCATCTCGGCATTATATTGTGCGCGACTCAGCGAACTGGGTGCGCCTGAATAGTCATTACGGTGGATAGTGAACACAGTTCGGCCATCCTCAGAGACGACGGAGAACGGTCTGAGTAGTTCGAGAGGGTTTGTCAAAACCCGCACATGGTCGAGGTATCTCAGCAGTTTGAAATGGTCCAGGTGCTGCGGGTTGGTACCGTCATACTTGCTGGCCATAATCCAGACCGAGTCTGGGTTGAGCCGTGCCGTCGGAATACTGGCCAGCAGGCCGTGAATGGATTCGAGAAATTTCAGGGATGAATCGAGTTCTAGCGGGTCGAGCGAAATCGGGACAAACAGGCTGTCACACGCCTCCAAAGTATTGATTAACGCCCCATCCAGATGGGGTCCGACATCGCATAAAATGCAGTCAAATGAGTCCCTTAATGGATCTATCACAAATTTCGTGAGCAATTCCGACATGTTGACGCCCGTTTCGGCGGCATGTTGATGGGCCTGAAGCGAAAACAGACCATCAGCCCGCCCTGCAGGCATAACGAATAAACCGTCGCTGGAAGTAGGTAGCATCCATGACCTGACAGTGTCCGGCGTCGCGCGCGAAGCGATAGCCTCGATGGCTGAATGCTGGTCTTTCTTCCCGAGACCAGAAAAACCGAAGGCCAGCGAGGTCGATCCCTGTGGGTCAAGGTCGATTACGGCAACGCGCAGTTGGTGCTTTATCAGGTTGCGGTGATGAACGAGGCCGGTCGCGATGGTGACCAGGCTGGTGGTTTTACCTACACCGCCCTTCAGATTGATGCAGCCGACCACTCTCGCGCTCTGGCTCGCACCCAACACCTTATTCATCTCTGCGTAGGAGCGCTGGCCAGATGCCTTGTAGATAGCTCGCACATCGGCATGTGAATAGGAGTGGAGTGTTCGAGCATTATTTTTGCTGGGTTTTTGGTTAAACTCACGACCACTGTCTTCCAGAAGTTTGATGGCAGCATCGGCCTTGGCGCGAGTCATATTGGGTAAACGATGTAGTTGATACTGCGAGAACACTACCCCTTCCGGTTCATCCTCTCCGTTATCCCCAATACGCTCATTTTTGGCGTTTTCGAGATAGTCCAATGTAAATCGTGCCTCATCCCGTAAACTCTCAAAGCGCATAAGCTGTTGTTGTTTTGCCAGGTCAACGTCCATCATTGAGACTCCATTCACTAATTATAGTGGTCGATATGAAAAAGCATGATGGCCAAACATATCAGAACAAACGCTTGAGAGACAAACAAATCATAAGGTTGCCAATTAACAATCAAACATGAGCGTCATACGGCTCTTTTTCATGCCTGTTTTCGGAAATTAACACTGTTAATTTTGGAAAATCATCGAAAGGCAGCCCTCGCGAGCAAACCACAACGAGCGGCCAGAAACCCACAGAACCGACGCCAGCGACTTACTACGGGCCATAAACTTGCCCAAGGACATTGAGAAAGGACAGGCATTCATGCCACACAAACCCCACATCAACCAGAAAGAACCATTGCCCGCTTCAGAGTTCACCTACGACTCCCTCTGTACCCGATTCCGTAGAGCGAAGAGTGAGGACACCCTCGACATCATGTTTACCGGGGCAATGAACCGGATCGCCCGCGAGCTATCGGGCAAGGAACGATTCCAGGCTGAAATCGCGGCCGCCCGAGCCCTGGACAAATGCCAGCAAGATTTCGACCGAACAGTGCAGGGTGTAGAGAGAAAGGCCAACCACGTACTCAAGCAGATCAGCACCACTCATCGCCCCTACAACCCTAACGATGAGTTGCAGCGTCTACTGAGCGAGCTTTAACGTGAAATCGACCCCTGCTTGATGCCACACTGCAAAGCTGAGCGGCATTTTTAGTAAAAAATCAGTTTATTTTTGTGAATTAACAGGTCTATTTGAGTATTTTTTCAGTCATATCGGAGAAAACCGGTAAGAAATCAAGGTAAAACCCCTGTATTAGTAATTTATCCGTTTATTTTACTAATTTATCGCTTCCTTCTGAGCTTAAAGCCTCAATGGAGGCTCTAACGGGCAGTGCGGGACATGGGGGCCGAAAAATGCCCCCTAAAAGCACTGATGCTCTCCGGAATGGATGACTTTGAAAGGCAAAAGGTGAGGGTGTGCGAGTCTTTTGCGGACAACCAGCCGAGAAATGATGGCTGTCACGCGCAGCAGGGGGAGGGTCTTAAAAGTATCCTTCGCAGCGTTTCGGGTTGAAGTTAGCTACTAGGTCGGCAAGCTCATCTTCCAGTAAAGACAACTGGTTCATAAAGCTACCCTCGGCAATAGGCCGTGGCGGATTTTCCCCGAACAAAGAATGTGCGTAGTCCATGAGGATCTGCAGGGTGCGTTGTTTCACACGGAGGGTATCTCGGCAGTAGAGGTCATAGGGCATCCTCAGATAAAAGTGCAGCGTGATGTTGGCCATCTCCGCTTCGCAACCACTACTAAAGAGCCTTGCATCTACATCCTCAGCATCCTCTTTCATCCACTGGCAATATGTAGCAATGCTGCCCGCTTGAAGAAGATCATTAAGCCGGAACCGGCGTCGCATCACCTCGGGCGTCCAAAATTCAACCCGCTCAAGCGCTGTGTCCAGATAGTCCTCCATCTTCCTGCACTGTTTTAACCGTTGCCCATAACCGGCACGCACCTCTTCGAGCAGCTGCTGGAACTGCTGATCCATCACCAGGCCGTAAAGACTACTACGGGTGGTGGTAGCCGGAACCTTGAAACGAACGTGAACCCCTAGCTTGATACTATGGTCGGTACGGTTACTATCCGGGTCAGCTCCGGCGTATAAGATCAACTCCTTCTGCTTCGGGTAGAAGTCCAGGTAGCCAGGCATGACACACCCGCCTATCGAATCCCAACTGAACATAGGAAGGTCGCTTTCGCTTTGGTTGTTAGAGGATTGGATGATGATGCTCATGATCGCTTCCTGCTCGATGGTGGTTCATGGCCACACGAGACGGCCAGGCACAAGGACTGGGTGGCTTTGATGTTGTCCAAGGACACCAACTGCTCAGCTTCATAGCAGGCAGAGGTGTCCTGGTAGGGTGGCAGTTAGTAGAAACATCCTAAACACATAAAGGGTGTTCTTTAAGCGTTTATGAAAGAATTACACCTTCTTTGAGAGGTGGCGCACAAACTCTACGGTTGACGCCAACCCGCTCTGGTACTAGAACGCTCTACTTTTCAAAGAAGGTCTTTTTGGTCGGTATCGCCTTGAAGATAGCGTTGACCTTCTGTGATTGACCGGTCGCGTTCAGCGGGAGAACGAGACGGCTTTTCAATATATCAGCGCGGATAGCATTAAGCATGTCATTACCGCCATCACCCTTGATAATCTTAAATATTAACTCCAGTTGATCTTTGAACGTTATTTTCCAAGCATCATAATTCTTTATTTGAGAGTTCTTAGGAAGATCCTTTATCAAATCAGCGAGACGATTGCCGGTAAGTATCTGTGCGCCAAACCACGCATCCTTAAATAGTTCATCAAGTGCTTCAAAGACCTCTGGCGAGAGAATTGATTTAAATGTATCGTAATAGGTTTGTCTCGATTCACGGACAATTACACGTAAACTACTGCTTGCTTTGGTTTTAAGTTTTTGATCATCTTTCACCCTAAGCAATAGCTTGGCTATAAATGTCATGGTTTCAGCATAATGCTTAATGTAGTAAGCCGTCTTATCTGCTGTTCTATTGTCGATGGCTTTACCTCGGGGGCGCTTGATACCTTTCAGTAGAACTTTAACTTTACTATGGATGTCTTCTAAGGACACCGAATCAACATCGTCAGAGGTAATAGATTTGAAATGGGTTAAGGCATGATCACCTTTTCTATGCCCACCCAATTCTTTACCTGGCACCTTGAAGCTCAGCCTGTGGCGAGTGATCAATATGTTGGTCTTTACGCCACTTATGATACATAGATTAGCGTTAGATTGGTTTAGCTCAACCCGCTGACCACGGCAATGGATTTCAATTTCAATTACATTGAGTTCCAACAATTCAATGAATGCGGCCTGTAGCATTTGGTACTGATTTGTCCTATAGGAAACACCAGGTTTAAGGGGGTGTATACCTGACAAAATCTCCTTTGCGCTGAACCGCTTACCGACTTTTACCCAACCTGTGTCTTTGTTAAACTGGCCTGTGGCTTGGGCTGCGATCCAGAAGGACAACAGGGAACCGAGTGAGTGCTGGAGAACCAGTAGGTTTGAGCGATTCATAGGCAACAATCGTTCGGTGGCGCGATAGAGGTTACGCAACTCTAGTGACGGTTTAATATGTATAAGGCCATCGTTTTCTAACTTGATTGAATCGACTAGACCAGTAATCAAAATCCCGCCTTTGCGAGCATGGCCATTATTGCCCTCACGGTTTGCATCTTCGTAAAACTCATAGAACGTTAGTGCAATATTCCTAAAGCGACGAAAGGTCTCTACAATACGCTCATCACTCATATGATTCTTAATATAAGAATCAACTTCCTCTTCTGGCAACACATCCAAGAGAGGTTTATAAAAGTCCTTGGGCTCAATGGTTTTAGCATGAGTGGTAGCAGCTCGCTCATATTGTGAATGCGTCATCCGGCCCAAGATGCTAACTAGACAGAAATACGAGCGAATGTCGAAGGAGGTATCCATGACAAAGCCTGTCATTTTCATGTGCGCGTAGCCAGTGATCATCCCATCTGGTACATCATATATCTTTCTAGGATCGAGTTGCGGTCGCGCGAAAGGATTATTGATAACAGCATTTGGCAGGGTTCGAAAAAGCCCAGCTGCGATAATTAAAGGTACGTGGTTATCCAGTTGCTCAGGAAGAGATTTATTTTTAGGTCCGTCAAAAGCAAAACCTTCCTGAACTATTTCGCTCTTGGATTCAACCTGAAGTGGTAATGTCTCCGCAGGACAGGCGGGGGCAGCAGGAACCACATTGGTGGTTGGCGACCCAGACTCCACCAACCAGGAATTTTGGTTGAGCGCTGGTCCCAAAATAGAAAAAGCCTGCTCAATGTCAGCTTCCCCCGAGCCACCGGTTCGGGCGAGATAACTGAGGATCGGCTCGATTTTGAGAGGGTCAACCCGTGGCACCAATGCGTCAACCACTGCCTCTGTCAGCGGCAGTCCCATAACCTGCACCTCAACTTGTGCGACAAATCGAAGAACCCGGCTTCTTAAACTATCCACGCACCATCCCCCTGTGCAAAACATGTTATTAAGCTGTTCATACTCCTGTATATCCTGTGTAAGTGACGGATTTATAACCGTTTTTAGGTGATTATTATGGAGTAAACACAGCGATATTATGGAGTAGTTTGCGATTATTATGGAGTAGATTCTGATTATTATGGAGTAGTTTGCGATTATTATGGAGTAATTTTCGATTATCATGGAGTAAAACAGAGAAAAAAAGCCTTATATATCAAAGCCGTTTAAGCTCTATCTTTATCATTGATCGTTGATCTTTGATCCAAAGAAGATCTAAAGATCAAGATCTAATGAATAATGACAGAACTAATAGTAGAAAATGACTTCGCTCAATTTTTCCTTCCTAATCAATGCTTTTCTCTGATTCACCACAGACCAACAAACCTAATTGCCTCATAGGACGCGCTGCACTGCAAGGAGGACCGTTTGGGCGACTAGGGTATTAGGGATGTGCCTGAAAGCCCGTAGCGAGCGATACAGAGAGCGTCTGATTCGGTGCATGAAGTGGATCCTCGCGAGGATCCTGAAGACACTCTTGCATGGTGGTTCCACGCAACTGCCGGGGGCTGGTTGAATTTACGGTTACCAGGCAGTCCTTGGACAAGCTAAATAACTGATCCCAATAGTGCTACACCTTCGCTGTGCCATAGCCATTCCCCGGGAAAGGAGACACGGTATCCATGAAGTGTTTCACTCGGGCCAGCAGGTTTGCCATCCCTCTGCATTGATGATTGCGCGTGATGGTTTCATGTAACTTGTGCCATAGCCGTTCTATGTGATTAACCCAAGGGCTGTAAACTGGCTGGAACACCAGGCAGAACTTGGGATTCTTCTTCAACCATCGCTCGGTCTGTTTGCTTTTGTGAATGATGTAGTTATCGAGGATCAACG